>CAYMMJ010000013.1:0-12197 GCA_964391535.1 uncultured Candidatus Saccharibacteria bacterium | reverse complement strand
GGGGTGGGATTCGAACCCACGAGCCCCACAAAGGAGGCACGGCTCTCCAGGCCGTTCCGTTAGTCCACTCCGGCACCCTTCCTTAATCAATTTCCATTCCCCGCAGCGCTTTTATTCTTTCCTCAACTGGCGGATGCGTCCTGAATAGATTTATAAACCAACTTTTTGACTCTTTCCCCCGGAAAGGAGAAGCAATAAAAAGATGGGCTATTGAATTATTGGCTACTTTCATACGAGTAGAATCTGAAGCAATTTTTTCCAATGCGCTTGCCAATCCTTCTGGATACCGAGTAAGCAATGCTCCGGAAGCATCGGCAAGGAACTCTCTTTTCCTTGATATTGCTAATCTTATCAGAGTAGCAGCTAATGGTGCAAGAAGAGCAGCAATAATGCCAATCAAAAGAATAATTGCACCTCCTTTACCTCTTTCCCGACGTCCACCACCCCAAAAACTAATTCGCAAAAACCAATGAGAAAGTAAAGCAATTAATCCTGCTAGCACGACTATCACTGTTTGCAAAAGTATATCTTTGTTTTTGATATGAGAAAGTTCGTGCGAGATAACTCCCTCAAGTTCTGTTCTATCTAATTTTTCCAAGAGCCCTCTGGTTACTGCTATTGCCGCATGCTTGGCGTCTCGACCTGTAGCAAAGGCATTCGGTTGCCGCTCCTCAAGAATATAAATCTTTGGCATTGGCAGACCCGCAGTAATACAAAGATTCTCTACAACCCTGTAGAGTTGGGGATTGTCTTCTTTCTTTATCGGCTTAGCATGAGTCATTGCCAAGACAATTTTATCTGAATACCAATAACTCCCGATATTCATTAAAAGACTAAAAACAACTGCTATCACTAAAATAATAGAGTTTTCCAGAATATAAGAAATAAGCCACCCCAGAGCAATAACAAGGATTAGAAAAAAAGTCATCAGCAAATAAGTCTTGCGGGTGTTTGACTCTGCAAGATTGTAGAGATTTGTCATACTTTAGAATTTTACTTTCACAGGTTCGCGAGCAACAGAACCTTCTTCGATCTCGAAGAATTCCATTTTTTTGAAACCAAACCGTTGAGCAATAATGTTTGAAGGAAAAGTTTCTATCTTGGTATTTAAATCTCTTACATTTGTATTATAGAATCTTCTGGCTGCCTGAATTTTGTCTTCGGTGTCTCTTAGTTCTTCCTGGAGTTCTAAAAAGTTCTTGGATGCCTGAAGATTTGGATAATTCTCGACTACGGCAAACAAAGATTTTAGAGTCGAGGTAAGCGCATTCTCGGCTGCTGCTTTTTCTTTCATCGTTCCAGCAGTGATTGCTTTACTCCGGGCTTCTGTTACTTTCTCAAAAAGTTCCCGCTCATGAGAAGCATATCCTTTTACTGTTTCAACCAAATTTGGAATTAGATTATATCTTCTTTTCAACTGAACTTCAATGTCTGCCCATGCTTCTTTGGCACGGTTGCGCAAAGTAACTAAGCGATTATAAGTGCCGACTATCCAAGCAACTATTCCTAAAATGATTAATCCTATAACTATGGCTATTGTTTTCATTTTTATTTTAATTAATGTTTTATAGCGAATTGACCTTTTGATTTCTTATTATACTCATTCTAATGCAAATCTGCTGTTTTGACAATTGTAATAAAAAAGAGGTAGAACCAAACACTACCTCATATTTTTTAGTTTTAACGATACAGTTCTTCTAGATATCTTGCTCCGATCCGGGCAAGTTCATGGTCTTGGGGAGGAATCTTTTGCCTGTCTTCTAACAAATCTTCTTGATTAGACAACAGTTCTTCTTTGTGAGAATGTCTTCCGCTAACACCAACTGCTCCGATAATTCTATTGTTTATTCTCACCGGGACACCTCCTCCAAAACAGGTCCAACTCTCATCTCCGAAGTTTCTGCCATCTAAACCTGCTTTTTCTGCCTTTTCCCATTCAAGAGTTTCTTTCTGCCCTGCTATGGCTGTATGTGCTTTCTTTATACAAAGATCTACTGACACTGGCATAACTCCATCCATTGCCGAAAAAGCAATCAATTTAAAGTTTAATCCAACCACAGCAACTGCTATTGGCTCGCCGTACTTAGAACCAAGATTCTCTTGGGCTGCTTTAACCACTTTCTCAACTGCTTTGAGGGCGTCTTCGAGAAGTATATTGCCCCACTTTCTCTTTATTTTTTCTCTCTTCTTTTTCTCAGAAATTCTAAGGAGATATTCTTTTTCCTGCTGCTGGAGAGTATTTATTGCTTCCTCTATTATCTTTGCCTCTGTTCCCATTCTTTCTTTATCTAAATAAGAATTTGCGAATCTCTCTAGTTCCTTCACCAAAGGCGGAATCTCATTCAGCGGAACTTTAGACCCTTTCCTGTAAACATCTGCTAAGGCTACTATTCTACATAATCTTACTTCTTCTCTAATCGTTTCGATAATTACCTCATGAACAGGGCGCCACCTCTGTCCGCTTTCCTTTTTTTCTTTTCCCATATTCAATTTTTCACCTCCTTTTTGCTTTCTAAAGTATAATGAAAATTTCTTTTTTTGTCAACCCAAAAACGCCGCGCAACGCGGCGTTTTGGACTTCATTTTCTCAATTTCAGCTTCCTATTCCTCACTGTTTATTTTTCTAATATCTTTTTTTTCTTCCCAGAGTAAAGTAGAAAAATCCTCGCTTTTCATTCTTTGGAAAAAAATTATTCCTTCGAGATGATCAAATTCATGCTGGATTACTCTAGCATGGAAATCATCTCTAACTTCATCTGTATGTTTTTTGCCATCAACATCAAAGTACTCTATTTTGAGTGAATTTGCTCTCTCTACCGCTCCAAACAACGAGCCATAAATCACACTCAGACACCCTTCCATCCCTTTATTTTTTTCGCTGGATATTTCTACTATCACAGGATTAACATACGCCACAAAACCTATTTTTTCTAAATTGGAGTATTTTTCTCTATGACTCTGGGTATCTTTTATATCTACAATAAATACTCTTTTTGGAATCCCAATCTGAGGAGCGGCTAACCCAACCCCACCATAGTAGTCAAGTGTTTCTTTCAGGGAAGTAACTATTTCTTTTGCTTCATCAAAACTTTTCACTTCTTCTGATTTTTGAAAAAGCAATTTACCTTCTTTTGTTCCTACTTGTTTTGGCAAAATAGTCGCCATAATTATTGTCTAATTAGTATTCTGGAATCGGTGGAGTGCTTTCTTTCTTTTCTTTTTCTTCTGGCTTTTCTGCTACCAGAACTTCAGTGGTTAAAAGCATAGCCGCTGCTGAAGTAGCATTTTCCAGAGCAGATCTTACTACTTTAGTCGGATCAACAACTCCGGCTTCCATAAGATCCTCAAAAACTCCTGTCCGAGCATTAAAGCCAAAACTTTCTTTTTCTTTATTTTTTCTTACTTGGTCAACAACAACTGAGCCTTCCTGCCCAGCGTTTTTGGCAATCTGGCGGATTGGCGCTTCAAGCGCTCTCTTTAAGATATCTACTCCGATTTTTTCATCACCTTCGGACTCCAAAGACTCCAAACTTTCAACTGTTTTTAGTAATGCTACGCCTCCTCCAGGAACTATTCCTTCCTCGACTGCTGCTCGAGTGGCTGCTAAAGCGTCTTCGATTTTATGCTGTCTTGCTTTCTGTTCTACCTCAGTTGCTGCTCCCACTTTAATAACCGCTACTCCTCCTGTTAATTTAGCTAATCTTTCCTGGAGTTTTTCTTTGTCAAATTCTGAATCAGTAGTTTCGATTTCTTTTTTTATTTGTTTTATTCGGGCATCAATTTCTTCTTTTGAACCTTTTCCTTCAATGATAGTTGTGTTTTCTTTTGTAGAAACTACTTTTCTTGCCTGACCAAGCATTTCCTGTTTGACATCTTCCAGTTTCATACCAGTTTCTTCGGAAATAAGTTGAGCACCAGTAACGCAAGCAATGTCAGCAAGCATTTCTTTCTTTCTGTCTCCAAAGCCCGGTGCTTTTATTGCTAGCGTATTAAATACCCCTCTTAGCTTATTAACCACCAAAGTGGCTAAAGCGTCTCCTTCTACTTCGTCAGCAATAATTACCAATTCTTTTTTGCCAACCTGAGCAAGCTTTTCCAAGATAGGCAAAATTTCATTTAAGGAAGAAATTTTTCTGTCGGTAACTAAAATATATGGATTCTCATAAACTGCTTCCATCCTTTCGGTATTGTTTATCATATAAGGAGAAATATATCCTCTATCAAATTGGAGACCTTTCACAATTTCTTTCTGAAGGCCAAAGGTTTTTGATTCCTCAACAGTAATTACTCCGTCTTTTCCCACCTCCTCAAAAACTTCGGCAATCAAATTACCCATATCAGAATCTTCGGCTGAAATAGTGGCTACCTGAGCAATCTCCTCACGACCAGCAACTTTCTTTGACATTTTCTTTAGAGATTCCACTACTTTATCTTTGGCTTTGGCAATACCTCTTTTTATAGCAAGAGGATTTGCTCCGGCAGTTACGTTTTTAAGACCTTCGGTGACTATAGCCTGGGTAAGTAAAACAGCAGTAGTTGTTCCATCTCCAGCAACATCGTTTGTTTTTGAGGCAACTTCTTTAACAATTTCTGCTCCAAGATTTTCTGTCTTATCTTCCAGTTCAATCTCTTTGGCAATAGTCACTCCATCATTTGTAATAGTGGGAGGACCAAAGCTTGATTCTAAAACTACATTTCGGCCTTTAGGACCAAGCGTGACTTTTACGGCGTTGGCTAATTTATCAACGCCTTGTTTGAGTTTTTTTCTGGCTGCTTCTGAATATTCAATTTGTTTTGCCATATTTTTATTGTTCTAAAATTGCCAAAATATCTTCTTGTTTGGCAATAAGATATTCTTTGCCTTCGACCTTTACTTCGTTGGGAGCATATTTAGTGAATAAAACTATGTCTCCCGGCTTGACTTCGGGAGGAATAACTTTCCCGGAATTTGTCATCTTGCCGGGACCAACGGCAACAACCTTTCCTTGTTCCGGTCTTTCTTTCTCAACGGTCGAGGGAACAAGGATGCCGCTTTTTGTTTTTTCTTCCTGAGATATTGGTTCTATAACTATGTAATCAGCTAATGGTTTTATCTTCATAATATATATCAATATATTTAATAGGTAATTAAGACGACCTTTTTATTTTAGCAGACTTATTAAGAGAGTGCTAATTTAGTATTTTAATTTCTCATAAAATTCTTGTCAAGTCCACTAGAATACTTGACAGGGTAGTTGAAAGATGATAAAAGTTTTGCTATTATCAAATATTAGATTGTTATGTTCAAATTAAGGAACTTAATTCTTCAGATTATCGCAGGAATTGCAGCAATCTGGTTAGCAAAAGAACTAATTCAAGGAGTTAGTTTTTCAGGTACACTTCAAACCTTGTTAATTATAGGAGGAACTCTTGGTTTAATAAACTTTTTTATTAAGCCAATATTAAACCTTGTTACCCTCCCCTTAAAAATAATAACTCTTGGAATTTTTTCTATTTTTATTAATATAGGAATAGTGTGGGCAGTAGATATTCTTTTTACAGAATTAGATATTGTAGGATTCTTTCCTCTTTTATGGACCACAATAATAGTATGGATCTTTAGTATCGCCGCCTCACGTTTATAAATATATGAACTATCTTTCTATAATTCAAATAATAGTTTCGGTATTTTTAATCGTCTTTATTCTCCTTCAGCAAAGAGGAACGGCTTTGGGTTCTGCTTTTGGCGGAGGAGGAGAATTTTATTCCACCAGAAGAGGAGTTCAGAAAAAAATCTTCTGGGCTACAATATTGTTCGGAGCGGCTTTTATTATTCTTGCTATACTGAATCTCATTTCTCAATGAACAACAACTCAGGCAACAATTCTCGTTTCAGTCTACCTACACTAAAGCAATGGAGAAAACTACCAACGGTTCTTGGTCGAAATGAAAAGCGAGCACTTTTTTTATTTATTGTTCTTGCCTTTACTTCTTTTGTCTTCCTTTCTGTCAAATTTTACTTTAAACACACTTCTCTTGTACCCACCGAAGGAGGAATTTATAAAGAAGGGTTAGTAGGTCAACCAAGATTTATAAATCCTGTTTATGCTTCTTTAAGTGATACAGACCGCGACATAACCGAAATTTTGTTTCCTGCTTTGATGAAATACAACAACGAAGGAAAGTTGATAAAAGATATCGCTACAGACTTTGAAGTAAAAGATCAAGCCAAAACATATGATTTTTCTATCAAAGATAATCTATTCTGGTCTGACGGAAAAAAACTTACCGTAGATGATATAATTTTTACCATAGAGACTATTCAAAACCCTGACTATAAAAGCCCTTTAAGAGCAGAATGGTTAGGTGTAGAAACAGAAAAACTGTCTGATTACAAAATTAGATTCAAATTGAAAAAACCTTCTGCTGTTTTTCTTGAAAGCACTACCTTGAAAATAATGCCAAAGCACATCTGGCAAGATATATCACCCGAGAATTTTCCTCTCAGCCCTTACAATCTCCAACCCGTAAGCGCTGGTCCTTATCAGTTTAAGGAACTTCAAAAGGACAAATCCGGATTTATAAAGATATTAACTCTTGAGAAAAATCCAAAATATTCTTCTTGTCAACCTTTTGTTTCAGAAATTAAGTTTATTTTTTTCAAAAACGAAGACGACTTAATCCAAGCCGCAAAGAAAGGAGAAATCGATGGTTTTTCCTTAATCGATTTTGGATATTTAAAAAAATTACCTTTAGATAATTTTGTTTTACATAAAATTATTCTTCCTCGATATTTTGCCGTATTCTTTAATCCTAAAAAATCAAAAGTTCTCGCCGAGGAAGAAGTAAGAGAAGCTCTAAATTTAGCAACCAACAAAGAAGAAATTATAAACGAAGTGCTTTCTGGTTACGGAGAAAAAGTTGATTCCCCTATTCTATCCAAAATATATGGATTTGCCACTTCTTCTTATGTATATGAATTTAATCCCCAAAAAGCAAAAGATATTTTAGAAGAGTCAGAGTTCAAAGATTTTGATGGAGATGGATTCAGAGAAAAAAATATTAAGAAAGAACCTGCTTTCCAATTTAAATCAACACTTAATGTTGGTAGTAAAGGGCAAGAGGTCCAAGAATTACAAAAATGCTTAGCGAAATATCCGGATATATATCCGGAAGGACAAATAACAGGTTATTTTGGACAAAAAACAAAAGAGGCAGTAATTAAATTCCAAGAGAAATATTCATCTGATATTCTTAAGCCTCTGGGTCTTAGTAAAGGCACAGGAAAGGTAGGACCTTCTACTAGAAAAAAACTTAATGAGATATGTTTTCCTGCTCCAAAAGAAACTCTCCCTTTACAATTTTCCTTACTCACAGTAGACCAACCGCAGATGATAGAAACAGCTAAATTACTTAAGAAACAATGGAAGGAAATAGGAGCAGATCTGGAAATAAAAACCGCAAGCATTTCTGACCTTGAGAGAAAATTTATAAAACCAAGAGAATATGAAAGCTTATTGTTTGGAGAAGTGCTCAGATCTATTCCTGATCCATTTCCTTTCTGGCATTCTTCTCAAAAAAATGATCCCGGCCTCAACTTGGCAATGTATGAGAATAAAAAAGCAGATTTATTTCTTGAAAAAGCAAGAGAAAGCACTGACCCAGCAATTCAAAAGGAAAATTACGAAAGTTTTCAAGATGTTCTTATAAAAGATGCTCCTGCCGTCTTTCTTTATAGCCCGGATTATCTATACTTCACAAAACCATCAATTCAGGGAATAAAAACAAATATAATTATTGACCCCTCAAAAAGATTCTCTGAGATAGAGAACTGGTATATAAAGACAAAAAGGGTTTGGAGTTTTTCAAGAAAATAACAACACTCTCTAAGGCCGGGGTGGTGGAACTGGCAGACACGCACGGTTCAGGACCGTGTGCGATTATCGCTTGTGGGTTCGAATCCCACCCCCGGCACAGAGTTATCCTCTCTTAAAATACGGCTAATGCTATTAAATTCTTAAAAACAAGAAACTCTTAAAAATTGATTATCTAATTTTCAATTTGAAAAAGAATTACATAAAAATATGAAAAAGACACCAAAAAAAGAAAAAAAGAAAAAAGCGCTCCGAATTATCCCTTTGGGAGGATTGGGAGAAGTTGGAAGAAACATGATGCTTCTTGAATATGGAAAGGAGATTTTAATTATTGATATGGGATTCAGAATACCTGACGAAGAAATGCTTGGTATTGATTATATTATTCCAAACATCTCATATCTTTCCGGAAAACAAAAAATTATTCTTGGGGTGGTATTCACGCATGGACATTATGATCACATTGGAGCTGTTCCTTACCTAATTGACAAGCTTGGTAATCCCCCGCTCTACGCTTCGGGTTTGACTGCCGGCATTATTCAAAAAAGACAGGAAGACTTTCCTTATCTTGCGAAACTTAATATTACTCGTATTAAAGACAGGTCAAAAATAAAACTTGGAAAATTTGAAGTAGAATTCTTTCGTCAAAACCACAATATTTCTGATAACTTTGGATTGTTCATAAAAACGCCGGTGGGAAATATTGTCCATACTTCTGACTTCAAATTTGACAAAAATCCAGTAAATGATTTACCTACCGACTTTAACAGATTAGAAAAAATAGGAAAAAGGAAAATCTTGCTTTTAATGTCGGACTCGACAGGAGCCGAAGAAGAAGGACACTCTCTGTCGGAAAAACAAATCTTTGAAAATTTAGATGAAATTTTTAGAAATTCAAAAGGACGAATCATTGCGGCTACTTTTAGTTCTTTGATAAACCGCATCCAGCAAATAATTACCTTATCTGAAAAACATAAAAGAAAAGTTGCCATCGATGGCTATACTATGAAAATGAATGTAGAGATTTGCAGAAATTTAGGGTATATAAAAACCAACAAAGGCACTCTTATTAGCCCAAAAGAGATTAAAAAATATCCCGATTCCAGAATTACTCTGCTATGCACCGGCGCCCAAGGAGAAGAATCAGCAATTTTAATGAGAATTACCAACCGAGAGTATCCTTTTCTGAAAATTAAAAAAGGAGATTCGGTAATTTTCTCCTCGTCAGTAGTACCGGGCAATGAAAGAACAGTGCAATTCTTAAAGGACAATATTCTAAGACAGGGTGCTGTTGTTTTTCATTATAAGATGATGGATATTCATGCCGGAGGGCATGCTCAAAGAGAAGAACTGAAAAAGATGATAAGAATTATGAAGCCGAAATTCTTTATGCCTATTCATGGCCAGTATTCAATGCTTGTTGCACATGCTCAACTTGCAAGGGAACAAAAAATACCAGAAAAAAACATCGTTGTAGCCGAAAACGGCCAAGTAATCGAATTATCTCCCGAAAGGATCTTGATTAAAAAAGAGGAGGTTCCTTCAAATTATGTAATGGTTGACGGACTGGGAATAGGAGATGTAGGAGATATTGTTCTAAGAGACCGTCAAACTCTTGCTAACGGCGGAATGTTTGTCATTATCGCGGTAGTGGATAGAAAGACTGGAAAAGTAAAGGGTTCTCCTGATATAATATCAAGAGGATTCGTTTATCTAAAAGAATCAAAAGATCTTTTAAGAGAAACGAGAAAAAAAGTGATAAAAATCGTAGGCAAAGCAACTGGATCAGGCGCTACAGTAAATTGGATTTATATTAAAGATGAAATTAGAAAACAAATCGGAGCATTTTTATTCAAAAAAACAAAGCGCAGGCCAATGATCCTGCCTGTAGTAATTGAGGTATAAAAATATGCGTGTTGTCACAGGGATAAGACCAACAGGTCCTCTCCATATCGGAAATTACTTAAACACAGTTAAGCATTATGTAGAACTTCAGAAAGACAATGAATGTATTTTTTTCATTGCCGACCTTCATGGAATTACTACCCCTTATCAGCCAAAAACATATCGCAAAGAAATATTCAAAAAAACCATAGATGTTTTAGCAACAGGAATTGACCCTGAAAAATGCATTATTTATATCCAGTCAGAAATTAAAGAAATTACCGAACTTGCCTGGCTGTTATCAGTAGTAACTCCAGCAGGAGATCTTAGGCGAATGACTCAGTTCAAAGAGAAGGCAAAGAAATATCCAAAAAATGTAAATGCCGGCCTGCTTAACTACCCTATCCTGATGGCCTCGGATATTTTAATTTATAAAGCAGATGTTGTGCCTGTAGGAAAAGACCAAAAACAGCATCTCGAACTTACCCGGACAATTGCCAGAAAATTCAACAAGCAATTTGGAGAAACTTTCAAAGTTCCAAAACCGTTAATCACGGAACCAGTAGCAAAGATTATGTCGCTGACCAACCCAAAGAAAAAGATGTCCAAAAGCGACAGCGAAGAAACATATATAAGTATTTTTGACGAACCAGAAGTTATAAAAAAGAAAATCATGTCGGCGGTTACAGATACTGGCAAATCGATAAAATACGATCCCAAAAAGAAACCCGGAATTTCAAACCTCTTGAATATCTACAGTGTTTTTTCGGAAGAATCAATTAAAAATCTAGAGAAAAAGTTTAAGAAAAAAGGGTATGCTGATTTTAAAAAATCTTTAATAAAACTTTTGGTAAGTAAGTTCGAACCATTCAGACGAAAAAGAAAGGAGCTCCTCTCAAGAGAAGTTTATGTAGAAGAAATTTTAGAACAGGGAGCAAAAAAAGCCAGAGTTCTGGCTCAGTCTACAATAGAAGAGATTCGCAAAAAAATGGGTATCATATAAAAAGAGGGTTAAGATATCTTTACTTCCTGATTATTTCTGAAAGCTCTTTTTTTCTTTTCTCTAAAAGTTTTTTTGTTTTTGCCTCTATTACTAATCTAAGCAAGGGCTCTGTGTTTGATGGACGCACGTTAAACCACCAATCTTTAAAGTCCACACGAAGACCATCAAGATATATTTTCTTCCCTCCAGAAAACTTTTCTTCTAATTTTTTAATTTTCTCTTCTTTATTGACCACCTTAAAGTTAATCTCTCCCGAATGATAATATTTTTTATATTCTTTTATAATTTCCGAAAACTTCTTTTTGCTTTCTGATAATCTTTCTAAAATCTTAAATAGAACAAAGAAAGGGCTCTCTGAAAAATAACGGTCTTTGAAATAATAATGACCTGAAAATTCCTGTGCAAAAATTATGTTTTCTTTTCTCATCCTTTCTTTTATGAAAGAATGACCCACTCTATTCATTATAGCAACACCTCCTTTTTCTCTAATTTTTTCTCTTACAATATTGCTAGAACGAATATCATATAAAATCTTCTGCCCCGGATTTTTATCTAAAATATCTTCTACTACCAAAACACCGGCTAAATCGGCGGGAATTGGCTGGGCTTTCTCATCCAAAAATATAACTCTGTCTCCGTCACCATCAAAAGCAACTCCAATATCTGCCTTTTTTGCTTTGACAGCATTCTGAATTGCTTTTAAATTATCTTCAACAAGAGGATTGGGAAGATGATTCGGAAACCTTCCATCAAGTTTCGAAAAAAGATGGTAAACTTCAACGGGCAGTTTTTCGAAAATCTTGGATATTACTATTCCTACCACTCCGTTAGCAGTATCAATAACTACTTTCAAAGGCTTAATTTTTTTAAGAGAAATTCCTCTAAAAACAAATTCTGAGTAATCGTCTAATATATCTTTACTTATTATCCTACCTTTCTCTTTTTTTTCTAAAGAAAAGTTTTCTAAAACAAATTTTTTTATTTCTTCAATACCTGTAATTTTACTAAGAGGTCTTGATTTCTCTCTTACTAATTTAAAACCATTATAATCTGGCGGGTTATGAGAAGCAGATATTTCAACACCTCCATCAAAATTATAATGAGCAACCGAGAAATAAAGCATGGGAGTAGTAGAAAGACCAATATCAACAACATTACATCCCGAATTGACTACACCCTTAATAAAACTTTGAGAAAGTATAGGAGAAGAGAGGCGATTATCTCTACCCACGACAATTGTAAGCGAAGTTTTTTTGTTTTTTTTGTTCAGAAAATAGACAAATGCCTGAGCGATTCGATAAGTTGTTTCTTTGTCAAGTTCTTTGGGATAAACTCCGCGGATATCGTAGGCCCTAAAGATGTCAGGGTTGATTCTCATATTTTTTTAGTATATCATATATCTATGTCTTTTTCAGTAGGAATTGTCGGCTTGCCCAACGCGGGCAAATCTACTTTGT
>CAYMMJ010000012.1:0-13750 GCA_964391535.1 uncultured Candidatus Saccharibacteria bacterium | reverse complement strand
CCAACGATAAACTTCTTAAGACAAAAGATAGAAATATAACCTTAAAGGAAGCTTTTTGGTTCTGTGACGAAGTTTTAAGGGAAGCAGTCCAAGGGATATCGGATTTAATTGTAAAACCCGGTATTGTTAATCTTGATTTTGCTGATATTAGGTCTGTTATGAAAAATTCAGGCCCGGCAATTTTTGGTATGGGCAAAGCTACTGGTTCGAATAGAGCTATGACCGCTGCTCTGCGAGCAATTAATTCTCCTTTATTGAATTTCTCTATTAAAGGAGCAAAGAATATCTTGTTTAATGTTTCAAGTCCTGATGTTACACTGTTTGAAGTGAATACCGTTGCTAAAATTATTACCCAAAATCTTAGTTCCGGAGCAAAGATAATATTTGGCGCTACTAAAGATAAAAACTTAAAGAAAGGAGAGTTAAAAGTAGTGATGATTGCTACCGGTTTTTAGTTTTCTTTATATGACCCCTTCGAAGCTCTTTTTATTTTTATGTCTGTCTTTTATTTTCGGAATTTTTCTTAATTCTTTTTTTGTTTTGTCTCCAGATAAAGTTATGGGGATTTTTGTTTTGTTATTCTTTTTGGTTTTATTTTTTACTCTTTTGGGAAAGAAAAATATCGCTTTCTTTTTTCTTATTATAATTTGCGTTATTTTTGGGGTTTTTAGATCTCAAATAGCGGAATTAAAAATTTCTCATAACAGACTTAGAAATTATAACGATTTAGACGAAGAGATTGTCTTGATAGGTACGGTTTCTAAAGAGCCGGATGTGAGAAAAAATCAAACTAAAATAGAACTCTCGGTTCAGGAAATAATTACAGAGAATAAAGGAATTCCTATATCTGGCAAAGTGCTTATAACTACTAATCGTTTTCCTCAATATGATTACGGTGACAAACTGAAAATAAAAGGAGTATTACAAACGCCTCGAAACCCAGAGGGTTTTAACTGGAAGGGATATTTAGCGAAAGAAGGAATTTATTCAGTTTCTTATTGGCCTCGAGTTGAATTGATAAAAAAGCATGCCACTAATGATATTTTTTCAAAAGCATATGGAGGAATTCTTTGTTTCAAAGAAAAACTCCGTCAATCAATTCATCATTCCCTTCTACCTCCGCAAAGTTTGATTGCTGGTGCGATGATTCTGGGAGACAAAAAGCAAATGCCCTATGACCTCAAAGAGAAACTAAACATTGCTGGTGTAAGACACATTACTGCTATATCAGGTATGCACATCACTATTATTTCTGTTGTCTTAATGCAGTTTTTGTTAGGAATCGGTTTATGGAGGAGTCAAGCTTTTTATTTGACGGTTCTTTTTTTAATTTTGTTTATTGTAATGATTGGGATGCCAAGTTCTGCTCTCCGGGCAGGGATAATGACTACTACCCTTCTTTTTTCGGAGAAAATCGGAAGAAAGAATTATACTTTTCGCGCTCTAATTTTTGCTGCCGTCTTTATTTTATTAGTCAACCCTTTACTTTTGAGATTTGATATTGGATTCCAATTATCTTTTCTTGCGGTGATAGGGATTATCTATTTAAGTCCTCTTTTGAAAAATCTTTTAAAGAAAATTCCCGAAGGAAGGTTTTTTAATTTAAGAAGCATTATCTCAATGACTCTTTCTGCTCAAATTTTTACCCTCCCTCTTTTGGTTTATAATTTCGGAAGAATATCTTTAGTTGCTCCTCTTGTTAATATCCTAATACTGCCGTTTATTCCCTTTATTATTGGTCTTGGATTTTTGTCTGCTCTTGCGGGAACAATTTTTCCTTTACTGGGTCAGATTCTTTCATGGCCATGCTGGTTGATTCTTACCTATATTGTCGGGATAGTGGAATACCTTTCTCGTTTATCTTGTTCTTCGATTGTTATGCAAGACATCTCTCTTTTTTGGGTGGCGCTTTGTTATTTGTTTCTGGTAATTGTTGTCTGGCGAAAAAGAAGAAGAACTTTGCTTTTAAACTATTAAAAAAAATGTGATATTATAGATTTAATGAGGAAACTTCTAAAATTTCCCAAAAATTTTTTATGGGGATGTGCTACTTCTGCATACCAGACAGAAGGAGGAATTAAAAATTCAGATTGGGCTAAGTTCAAGGATGCGGGAATTGCGTGCGATCATTACCATCGCTACGAGGAAGATTTTGATCTTTTAAAGAAACTTAATCAAAATGCTTATCGTTTTTCAATTGAATGGTCGCGGATAGAGCCAAAGGAAGGAGAATTTGATAAAAAAGAGATTCAGCATTACAAAAAAGTTATTTCTGCTCTCAAAAAAAGAAAGATTGTTCCGTTTATTGTTCTTTATCATTTTTCCTTGCCATTATGGTTTCAACAGAAAGGAGGATGGATTTGTTCTGATTCTCCAAAGTACTTTGCGCGGTATACAAGAAAAATAACCCAAGAACTTAAAGGAGTAGAGTTTTGGATGACTATTAATGAACCAATGGTCTATGTTGTGAATTCTTATCTAAAAGGGAAATGGCCTCCATTTAAAAAGAATTTCCTTGCCACACAAAAAGTTACAGCAAATTTAATAGAAGCACATAAGGCTGCTTTTCAGATAATTCACAGCATACAAAAGAAAGCAAAAGTAGGAATTTCAAAAAACATTGTTTGCTTCCTTCCTTATAGAAATAAAGCACTGAATAGGTTCTTGGCCTACCTTGCTGATTATTTTTGGAATGATTACTTTTTGGACCATATAAAAGATTATCAGGACTTTGTAGGCCTCAACTATTATTTTTATAATCAGATTAAGTTTAGATTAAAAAAGAAAATCTCTCTTAAATCTTTTCCCATTGAATTTTACAATTGTGATGAAAAGAAAGAAGTTTCTGATATCGGCTGGAGAATTCATCCGGAAGGCATATATTGGGCGATCAAAGATGTTTCTGAATTTGAAAAACCAATATACATTACTGAAAACGGCCTTGCTGATGCCAGGGATAGATTAAGAAAAAGTTTCATAAGAGACCATCTTTACTGGGTTCACAAAGCAATCAAAGAAGGAGAAGATGTGCGTGGCTATTTTCACTGGTCCTTGATTGATAATTTCGAATGGGAGAAAGGTTTTGGTCCAAGGTTTGGATTGGTAGAAGTTGATTATAATACACTTGCCAGAAAGCCTCGTCCAAGCGCTTTTTATTATGCCAAAGTCTCAAAAGAAAACGCTTTAATTACTAATTCATAACCTATGTGGTTGACCCTTGCAGTTTTGGGCTATTTTTTTCTGGCTTTTTCTGCTTTTCTTGATAAGTATATTTTGGGCGGAGGACTTCCTTCACCAAAGATTTATTGTTTTTTTGCCGGGATTGTATCAGTGCTTGCTTTGGTAATTATTCCTGTTGGAATTTTGCTTTCTCTGGGTCCTTTTCCGTTTTTATCAAAGATATTTCCTGATGCTTTTGAGATGTTTTTTGTGCCAGATTTTAAAATGCTTTTCTTGAGTTTTTTTGCCGGCATTTCTTTTTTGAGCGGATTATTTATTTATTATAAAGGAGTCTATAAATTTGAAGTTTCCAGAATAGCACCTGCAGTGGGCGCAGGAGTTCCTATATTTACTCTTTTGTTGGTCTGGTTTTTTACTTTCTTTCCTTTTGCAGCCGAGTTTCAGCGTCGAGTTTTGACTCTTCGTGAGTATCTTGCTCTTGGTTTTCTTGTGGCAGGGAGTGTTATTTTAAGTATTCACCGGGAAAAATTGGCTACCTTTCAGAGTATTAAAATATCGGCAATTGCTTCTTTTCTTTTTTCGTTATCTTTTTTGCTTACCAAATTAGTTTATACTTTTTTACCCTTCTGGACAGGATTTATATGGATTAGGGTCGGAGTGTTTTTGGGAGCATTGTGTTTGTTAAGTTTCTCTGAAGTAAGAAAAGGAATTAAGAAACCCACAGAGGGTTTTGCAAAAAGAATTGCTCTGCCTTTTCTTCTAGCCAAGACTGCAGGAGCTCTGGGGGGAGTTTTGCAAAACGGAGCTATTTTTTTAGCACCCCTTGTTTTTTTACCTCTTATTAATGCTCTTTCGGGAATTCAATATGTATTTTTGATAATATTGGCAACTTTGCTTTTCTTTAAATTTCCAGAGATTCTCAAAGAAGAGATTTCTAAAAGAGTGCTGGCTCAAAAAACTATAGCCGTTTGGTTTATTGTAGCGGGATTATTTTTACTATCTTTATCATGAAAATAGATATAAAGAGAGTTGTTTTTTTGTTTTTTTCCTTTCTTGGATTGGTAATTCTGGTTTTTGTTTTTTGGCTTTTTATTGGAAGAGCTCCCTTACCTTCAAAAATTACTTGGGGAGTCTCTTTTTCGCAAAAACAGGCAGAACTTCTTGGTTTGTCATGGAAAAGAGTTTATCTTGCTATTCTTGAAGATATTAATCCCGAAGCAATTAAAATTACTTCTTACTGGGATTTAGTAGAACCTCAAAATGAAAAATATTTTTTTGATGATCTGGATTTTCAAGTAAAAGAAGCGCAAAAAAGAAGGATAAAAACAATTCTAGTAATAGGCAGGAAAGTTCCTCGATGGCCCGAATGTCATATTCCCAAGTGGGCGAGAAATCTTGGAGAAAAAGAACAAGAAAAAGAAATCCTTGAGTTTTTGAGGAAGGTTGTTTTAAGGTACCGGGATATTGAGACTATAAAAGCGTGGCAGGTAGAAAATGAGCCATTTTTTCGTTTTGGAGAATGCCCAAGGATAAATAAAGATTTTGTTGAAAAAGAAATACAAATCGTTAAAGATACAGATACTTGGAAAAGACCAGTGATAATTACAGATTCTGGTTCAAACAGATTTTGGTTTAAGGCAGCAAGTATTGGAGATATTGTAGGTATTAGTTTATATAGAAAGGCTTGGTTTGACGAGTTCCGGTCCTATGTCACTTATCCTTTCCCTCCGGTTTTTTATTTCAAAAAAGCTCAGATTATCAAGAAATTATTCGGGAAAGAAGTAATCTGCACAGAATTACAAGCAGAGCCGTGGGGTCCTGTACTTCTCAATAAACTATCTTTAGAGGAGCAGAACAAGACAATGAATTTACAGCAATTCCAGAAAAACATTGGATTTGCTAAAAAAACGGGTTTAAAAGAATTCTATCTTTGGGGAGCAGAATGGTGGTATTGGTTAAAGGAAAAACAAAACCAGCCCCAAATTTGGCAAGAAGCAAAAAAAGTTTTTCGGGCAAACAGAAGAATATAATTTTTTTGCTGACGCTTGCTTATGTTGGCTTGACCAGGTTTGATTTTTGGATATATATTGGTAAAATAAGAATACTTGATAATTAACTTCAAAAAAATATGAACGATGAGTCATTCAATTTTTCTGATTCTTTGAAAGAATTAAGAGGGCTCAAAGATGAGATAAAAGAGAAAACAAAAAGGTTTTTTGTGCTTTTGGTTTTGGTTGCTTTTCTTTCTTCGTTTTTCGGATTTTTAGGAGGAACTTTAGCCGGAGGATATTATTATTCTGAGTTACAGGAGTTTCTTTCTAAATTCAATATCAATATCGGCAACAATCATCGAATTACTGTTCAAGAAAACAATCAAAAAACCTCACCTTATTTGCCGCAGACCAGCCAAGAAGATGCGGTTATTAAGGCAGTTGAAAAAGTGTCACCGGCAGTAGTAAGTATTATTATCACAAAAGACGTTCCTATTATTGAGGAGTATTATACAAATCCTTTTGAGGAATTTTTTGGAGAAGATTTCGGATTTAGAATTCCTCAATATCGCCAAAAAGGCACAGAGAAAAAGGAAGTAGGAGGAGGCTCTGGTTTTATTATCTCAAAGGATGGAATGGTTTTGACAAACAAACATGTGGTACTTGATGAAGATGCTGAATATACAGTTTTTACAAACGACGGAAAAAAATATCCTGCTAAAGTTCTGGTTAAAGATCCAGTTCAGGATTTGGCTTTGCTAAAAATTATTGATAAAGAAAAAAGAACTTTTCCTGTTGTGACTCTTGGCGATTCTTCCACACTCAAAATAGGACAGAGTGTTATTGCTATAGGCAATGCTTTAGGAGAATTTAGAAACACTGTCTCGGTAGGAGTAATTTCGGGTCTTGGTAGATCAATAACAGCCGGAGGGGGAGGATTTGTAGAAACTATAGAAGATGTTATTCAAACAGATGCTGCTATTAATAAGGGAAATTCCGGCGGACCGTTAGTTAATTTAAGAGGAGAGGTAATTGGTGTGAATACGGCTACTGTGATGGGTGCTCAGAATATTAGTTTTGCTATTCCTATTAATAGAGCGAAAAGAGACATTAGACAGTTTAGAGAAGAAGGAAAAATAAGTTATGCTTTTTTGGGAGTCTATTATACGATAGTTACTCCGCAACTTCAAAAAAAATATAATCTGCCGGTAGATTATGGCGCCTGGATAGGAAGAAGAAGTGATGGTCAGCCTACAAAGGAAGCTATTTTTCCCGATTCGGCTGCTGAGAGCGCGGGGCTTAAGAGAGACGATATAATTCTTGAGTTTGGAGGAGAGAAAGTTACTCAAGAAAATTCTTTGTCAAAAATTATTTTAAAATATAAGCCGGGAGATAAAGTGGAAATTAAATTTTTGAGAGACAAAAAAACAAAAATAACTACTGTAATTTTAGGAGAAAGAGAAAAATAAATTCTATAAAATCTTATGAACGGAAATATAAGCGGTTCAGATTTTACTCATAAAGCCCAAGAAGCAATAATGAGGGCGAGATCTGTTGCTCAAAAGAACGGCCAGCAACAAGTAGACGCTCTACATCTACTATTTGCTCTTCTTTCTCAAGAAGAAGGGTTAGTTTTAATTTTGTTGCAAAAACTTGGCGTAGACATAGATGACCTTAAAAAACGAACAGAACGGGCTATTTCTAAGATCCCTGCGATTATAAATCCTCAGGCTGTAGGACAATTTTATCTCACACAGGATATGGCAAGGGTTCTTGAAAAAGCTAGGCAGGAAGCAATGAAAATGGGAGATGAGTTTGTCTCGGTGGAACACTTGCTTCTTGCCTTAATAAGTACAGAGAACAGAGCGAAGGAAATATTAACTGATACAGTGATGATGGGAAAAGACCTTAAATTTAGTAAACTTGATTACGATTCTATACTTGAGGTTTTGGCTCAGGTTCGAGGAGGAGAAAGAGTAACAGATCCCGAGCCGGAATCAAAGTATCAGATAATCGAAAAGTATGCCCGCAACCTTACTCAACTTGCCCGTCAGCGAAAACTTGATCCAGTTATTGGCAGAGAGCAAGAAATTAGAAGACTGATGCAAGTTCTTTCTCGCCGGACCAAAAACAACCCTGTTTTAATTGGTGAGGCAGGAGTAGGAAAAACAGCAATTGTTGAAGGATTGGCTCAAAGAATTGTTAAAGGAGCAGTGCCCGAAAGCCTAAAAGATAAGGAAATTATTGCTATGGATCTTGGGGCATTAGTTGCTGGAACAAAATACAGAGGAGAGTTTGAGAACAGAATTAAAGCGTTTTTGAGAGAACTCAAAAGAGCGGAAGGAAAATATCTTTTATTCATTGATGAACTTCATACTTTAGTAGGAGCGGGAGCAGCCGAGGGTGCAATTGATGCTTCGAACTTGTTAAAGCCTGCCTTGGCAAGAGGGGAATTAAGAGCAATTGGAGCCACTACCTTAAAAGAATACCAAAAATACATAGAAAAAGATCCTGCCTTGGAAAGAAGATTTCAGCCAATTTACGTTAGTGAACCATCTGTCGAAGATACCATTGCTATTTTGAGAGGAATAAAGGAAAAATACGAAGTTCATCATGGAGTTAAAATAAGAGATTCAGCTCTGGTAGCGGCGGCTGAGCTCTCTCATCGCTACATCACAGGAAGATTCCTTCCGGATAAAGCAGTTGACTTGATGGATGAAGCAGCTTCTAGTCTGCGCCTCGAAATTGAATCGGAGCCGGCTGAACTTGATGAATTAAGACAACAAATTACTAAATTAGAAATAGAAAGAGAGGCCCTAAAAAACGAAAAAGACCAGAAATCAAAAAAAAGACTAAAAGTAATTGCTAGAAGTTTAGCCGACTTGAAGGAAAGAGCCAAGGCAGTTGAGGCGCAATGGAGAGTAGAAAAAGATTTAATTTTCAAGATTAAGAATTTAAAAAAGGAGATAGATCTCTTGTCTTCTCAGTTAGAGATGGATCAAACCCTAGATCTTCAGAAAATAGCCGAAATAAAATACGGAAAGATTCCAGAATTGGAAAAAGAACTTAGAATGGCTGAGAAAAAATTAATGAAGATTCAAAAAAGACACCATCTCTTAAAACAAGAGGTAACTGAAGAAGATATAGCAGCGGTAGTTTCTCGATGGACAGGCATTCCAGTAACAAAATTAATAGAAACAGAAGCTCAGAAACTAATGAAGATGGAAGAAATTTTAAGCAAGAGGGTTATTGGACAAGAGCAGGCAATAAAAGCGGTTTCTGCTGCTATTCGTCGCTCAAGAGCAGGTTTGGCAGAAGAAAACAGACCTTTGGGTTCTTTTATATTTCTTGGTCCTACAGGGGTGGGAAAAACAGAAACTGCTAGAGCATTAGCCGAATTTTTGTTCAACGATGAATCTGCTTTAATTCGATTGGATATGTCTGAGTATATGGAAAAACATTCTGTTTCTAAAATTATCGGTTCTCCGCCCGGTTATGTTGGTTACGATGAAGGAGGTCAGCTTACCGAGAAGATAAGAAGAAGGCCCTATTCAGTGGTGTTGCTTGACGAAATAGAAAAAGCCCATCCGGAAGTTTTCAATATCTTGCTTCAGATATTAGAAGATGGTCGCTTAACTGATGCTAAAGGGAGAGTGGCTTCATTTAAAAACACTATTTTGATTATGACTTCCAATATCGGATCTGAGGAAATCCGTGAAATGTCTCCTATTGGGTTTTTGAGTAAGAAAAAAACTCAGCAGCACCAAAAAGTAAAAGAAAAGATTATGGAAGCATTAAGAAGACATTTCCGGCCAGAATTTTTAAATAGAATTGATGAAATTATTATCTTTAATTATTTGGGCGAAGAAGAAATTAAAAAGATAGTTGATTTAGAGCTTAAAAAAGTTGAGAAAAGATTAGCAAAAAAGAATCTCAAGATTCGGGTTTCTAAAGAAGCAAAAGAATTGCTGGCAAAAAAAGGTTTTGATCCTGATCTTGGCGCAAGACCGCTAAAAAGAGTAATTCAGCAAGAGATTGTTGATCCTTTATCTCTTAAAATAGTCTCTGGAGAAGTTAAAGAAGGAGATAGGGTTAATGTTGAGGTACAAGATAAAAGAATTATTCTTTTGAGCCCGAAAGATACAATCAAGAAAAAAAGGCTGCGAAAAAAGTAGAGAGACAATCATTCTGTTATTTGTTATGTTTAACAAACAAGAAGAATTGACCTTATGTTAAAAAACATTCTAAAATTAGTCGCCATATTCATTATAGGTATAGTAGGCGGTATTTTTGCTGACCAGATTCTCTGGCCTTATTTCGTTGAGAAACCTCTCTTTTTGAAATATCACCTTAAAGAAGTCCCCCTTAATGTTACAGAAGTAAAACAGGTTTTTATCCAAGAAAATACTGCTCTTGAGAATGCTGTAGAAAAAGTCAGTAAATCCGTGGTGGGGATAGGTTTGGAATCAAAAACTAAAAAATTAGAAGGTCTGGGTTTGATAGTTACTTCTGACGGCCTTATTATCACTTTCTCAAGTGTTGTCCCAAAAGGAACGAAACCTGTCGTCTATTTTGAAAACAAAATGATTCCTTCCAAGGTTATTCAAATAAAAGATGGTTTAGCTTTGCTGAAAATTGACAAAGAAAACCTTCCTACCCTTGCTTTTGCTGATTCTGGTAGAGTAAAACTTGGCAAAAGAGTATTTGCTGTAGGGAACATTTATGATGAAGGGAAGATTAAAACAGTAGTCAATGAGGGAATAGTAAGATATACCAATGACCAAGGTATCCATACAAATATCTTTGATAAAGAAACAATGATAGGCAGTGCTTTATTTGATATTAAAGGCGATGTTTTAGGTTTGAATATGGTTGATAATCAAGGAAATTTGGTAACAATCCCTATTTCAAAAATTAGAGATTTTCTTGGGTTTTAAATATGGAGGAAAAAACAAGAGTTCATATTTTTGTCTCTGGAATAGTCCAGGGTGTGTTTTTTAGGTATTTCACTAAAAGAACCGCAACAAAATTAGGATTAAAAGGATGGGTAAAGAACTTGTCGGATGGGCGAGTAGAAATCTTGGCAGAAGGAGATAAAGAAAGAATTGACAAATTGGTTAAATGGGCAAAAAAAGGTTCTCCTCTGGCTAGGGTAGAGAATTTAGAGATAGAGTACGGAAAGTATAAAGGAGAGTTTGACTGTTTCGCAATTAGATATTAAAGAAGACTTAGTTGACAAATTATTTTTTTTCCGTAGTATTCTGTTTGGAGGAGAATAAATGGAGATAAAAAATAAAAAAGGATTGACACTGGAAAAACTAACTGATTTTCTAGAACGTTTAGAGAAAAAAGAAAATATTCGAATGCGAGTTCATGAATCTTTTCGGAAAGAACTTTGGTTTACTGTGATATTGCCAGAAGATGTAATTGCTGGATGGAGAGCGACAATTGATGGAGGAATAGAATACCCTACTTTTTTATTGAATAAAGCGGGACGAATTGCTGAATCTTACGGCTGGATAATAAATGTGCAATTTGTTACAGCTGAAGATGATCCTCTTCGAATAGATGCTTGGTGCGAAGCCAGTAAAAAAGAAGATTGGAAGGATATGTCTCAAGAAAAAGTAAGGAAGATAGTAACAGAAGCAAGCGAAATCTTCAAAAAAGTAGCAGAAATGATAAAGGATCAAAAAAGGAAAACAGAGATTTACGATTCCTGATAGTTCTCTAAAAATCAACAGTTAATATGATGGGCGTTTAACAACAACGCCTTTTTTGTGCATCGTCAAAAAGATAAATTTTTGTTAGAATAGTAAAATGGAAAAAAAGATTTTTATCGGGATTGATTTAGGAGGGAAAGAAAAGAAAACGACCGGAATTTGTATCTTAAGAGAAGAAAATAATAAACTTGGTTTTTTAGATGATTACTGTTCTGTATGTCAAGATATTAAAGGAAAAGATTTTTTTGAGACAATAAAACCTTATTTAGAAAAAACTAAAGTTATTGCTATTGATGCGCCCTTAACCAAAGGCAGGGGAAAAGGGAAAATGAGATTGTATGAGAAATTCCTTTCGACAAAGATTTTCCGACAAGATAAAGTGTCTCCTCTTCCTCCTGCATTGATGCCTTCTCTTTGTTCTTTTACTAAAGAAGTTGTAAGAAAACTTGAAAAACAAGGCTTTGTTTTAGACCTGAACTTAATAGAGACATTTTCTACTTTTGTTCAGGAAGTTATAAAGAAAGATTTTGTTGCTTCTTTATTCGAGAAAATAGAAGTTCCGTGCAAAACAAAAAATCAGCAGTCAGCCTTAGTTTCTGCTGTTGTGGCGTATCTGCATTTTCATTTCAAAACACGATATCTGGGATATAAAGATGGATTCTTATTCCTACCCCAAATGTCTTTGTGGAAAAGTCAATGGCGTGAGAAATTTTCTCAGGCATGGAAAGAAAAATCCTTTTTAAAATATAGGTATTTAATTACCAACCTTTTTGATTAACAACATGTTTGTAAAAGTTAAAGTGTTCCCAGCCGCAAAAGAAAATAAAATTGTTAGGAAATCAAATAATTGTTTCGAGGTAAAGGTAAAAGAAAAACCTATTCAGGGAAGGGCAAATAAAGCAGTTATCTCTATAATTGCTGATTATTTAGGTGTAGATAAACACCGAGTTAAATTAGTGAAAGGTTCAAAAATCAAAAATAAAATTTTCGAAATTGTAGATGACTAAATTATACGTTGTAAATTCGGAACAAGAAAAGAAACCATTTTCTTTCTGGAAAATATACAAGAGTGCACGTCGAGCAGGAGCTTCTCAAAAAGTTGCTCAGAGAGTTGCTTCTCAAATTGAGGCCGAAGCGTTTCCGGGAATAACTACAGCCCAGATTTTTAAAAGAGTAAGACAACTTCTTTCTAAAGAAGAGCCCAAGCCTGCTTTAAAATTTTCTCTAAAAGAGGGTATAAGAAAGCTAGGACCTACAGGATTTCCTTTTGAAAAGTATATTGGAGAAATCTTTTTAAGAATGGGTTATGAAGTTAAGTTAAATCAGCAAGTACCTGGTTTTTGCTGTCGGTTTTACGAAATAGATTTTTTGGCTCAAAAAGGCAATTTAGTTTATGTAGGGGAATGCAAGTTTCGTCATCTTTCTGGAGGGAAAGTTCATTCAGACGTGGCTCTTTCTAATTACGCTCGTTTTTTGGATATAAAAAAAGGAAACTACTTAAACGGGTTGAGAGGAAAACGTTTAAAAAGCATACTTGTGACAAATACAAAATTTACTAGTAAGGCAATTGATTACTCAAGATGTGTTGGCGTAGAACTTCTTGGATGGAATTATCCGAAGAATAAAGGACTTGAGTATTTAGTAGAAACTTATCATCTTTATCCAATAACCATTCTTCCTTCTTGGAGAAATGCTTGGGGCGATGTATTTTCTCAGAGAAAAATGATGCTGGCTCAAGATATTTTAAAAATCGATTCCAAGAGATTTGCAAAAAGGACAAAGATTCCTCGAAACAAGATAGAAAGATTAAAACAAGAAGCCAAGATATTATTGTTGTGACGAAATAAAAAAAGCCCGCCGTGTTCGGCGGGCTTTTTTTTAGTAACTTACTGGTGTCGAAATTTCCTATTTCTTCTTTTTGCCCAGCACTCCCTGCAATATATTGGTCTGTCAGGGGAAGGTTCAAAAGGAAGTTCAGTTATTTCTTTTCCACAGTCACTACATTTCCAATGTCCCTGTACCATTTGGCGAGGGGCACTGTTTCTTTGTCTGAAATCGAATGCCATAAAAATTAAATCTAAAGAAAAAAAGCGACCTTTCTGACTCCTAAGCCGCTTTTCTTATTTTGGTGTTAAGGCCTACTCTAAGATCTCGACTTAAAAAGCCAATAAGTTATATACGGATCTTCCGCTATAACTTAAATAGATTATATTCCTATTTTGCTCAAAAGTCAAGCATATTTTTAATTCTTGGGATAATTAAAAATCCCGATTACAATCGGGATTTTTTAAGTTTTTCACTGATTAACTGGTTTTATTCATCACTGAATTCATCATCAAGGTCTTCTTCTGTCTCTTCGTCTTCCTCGTCACTTTCTTCATCCTCCCAGTCTTCTTCTATATCTTCTCCGATGAGTTCATCGTCAGTGAATTCATCGAATTCGTCTTCGTAATCAAAAGAGGGGTATAAATCCTTGTAAGTCATAAACCTTCACCCAAAAGATTAAGGGTTTTTATTTTTGGGTTTCGGCCTTTTTAAAGATACAATAAACAATTTTCCGATATCTAATTTGCTCATTATATAAAGTCAAACATCCTTGTCAAGACCTTTTTCTTGGGATAATTCATTGTAATTTTAATTGAATATGAGTTAAAATATATATAATGGACTGCCAACAGAAAGAAAATCTTAAGACTTGTCCTTGTACCTGGCCTAATTGTCCACGCAAGGGGATTTGTTGTGAGTGTATAAGATATCATTGGCAGAGGGGAGAACTCCCTGCTTGTTTTTTTTCTAAAGAAGCAGAAAAAACCTATGACCGTTCAATTGAGAATTTTATTAAAGATCAAGGTCGTTAAA
>CAYMMJ010000011.1:0-14408 GCA_964391535.1 uncultured Candidatus Saccharibacteria bacterium | reverse complement strand
GTCTATATTTCTCATCAACAAAATCTTTCCAATAAAAATAGGGTAAAATTACCCTATTTATTTTTTTGATTTTTTACATCTTTTGTTATAGAATTGAGAATATAACAAATTTATGCTCATGAATCTAAAAAAACCAAAAATTATTATTTTTATTATTCTGGTGGTTATAATTTCAGGAGGACTATATAAAATTTTCTTTTCCAAGAACGATAATAATTATAGTTTTGCTCAAGTTGAGAGAAGAGATATTGTTCAGGAAGTCTCAGCTATCGGAGAAGTAAAGAAAGGAGACGAGATAAATTTAGGCTTTGAAGAAACAGGAAAAATAGAGAAAATTTATGTTGAAGTCGGGGAACAGGTTAAGGAAGGGCAAAAATTAATAAAGCTTAGCACAGACCAATTAAGTATTCAGCTTAGTGAAGCTAAGGCTGCTTTGAAATTGGCACAAGCACAATTAAATAAATTGCTTGCCGGTGCTACGCCCGAGGAAATTCAGATTGCTCAAACTGCTGTAGATAACGCTAAAATCTCTTTAGAAAACGCTCAAAAAGATTTAGAAAATGCGAAAACAAAAGCAGAAGAAAATCTTCGGTCAGCATATGATGATGCCCTTAATGCTTTAGACAGTGCAGATATTAAAGTTTCTGCCGCTGCTAGCGATGTAGACTTGATTCAAAGAACTTATTTCACTTCCAATGATCAAGACAGCATAAATGTGAAAGAACAGAAATCCATAATCAATGACGCAAAAGTCCAGATAGAAACCTATTTAAATACGGCAAAACAAAATCCCACAGATGAAAATATTGATCTTGCAGTTTTAAAAACCAAAACTTTTCTTGAGAAGATATATAATGCGCTGGATAGTGTTCGAAAAACTTGTGAGAAACCAGCATGGAGGAATGTGGTTTCATCTACTTATAAGACATATTTAGATAACGACAAAACCTACATTAATACATCTTTATCCAATGTTATAAACTCTCAACAGACTATATCTTTAACTAAGATAACCAATAAATCAAGTATTGATAGCGCTCAGGCCGCTGTTGATTCAGCCCAAGGTGCACTAAAAAGTGCTCAAGATGAGTTAGCGCTCAAACTTGCTCAGCCACGCCAAGAGGACATTGATTTTTATCAAGCTAAATTAGATCAAGCAAAAGCCAAAGTCCGATTGCTTGAGAACCAAATTTATAAAGCTACTTTGAGAAGCCCGGTTGAGGGACAGGTGGTAAAAATTAGTAAAGAAATTGGAGAACAGGTCTTGGTAGGAGAGACAGTTGTTGTCTTGATTCCTTCTAATCCTTTTCAAATTAAGGTGGATATTTCCGAGGTAGATATAGGGAAAATAAAATTAGGCAACCCAGCAAAAATTACCCTTGATGCTTTTCCCGGCGTGGAATTCTCAGGAAAAGTAGTAGAAATTGACCCTGCTCAGACTATAATAGCCGGTGTTGTATATTACAAAACAAAAGTTAGTCTCGATAGCAGTAGAGAAGGAATAAAACCGGGAATGACTGCTAATGTTGATATTATTACCGACTCAAGAAGCAATGTTTTAGCTGTTCCGAGTAGAGCGGTGATAGAAAATAATCATAAGAAGTTTGTAAGAATTCCTTCAAAGAAAGGATATAAATTAGTGGAGGTTTCTGTTGGCTTGAAAGGAAGCGATGGTTATATTGAGATATTATCGGGCCTAAAAGAAGGAGATAAAGTAATTACGTTTTTGAAAAATCAGTAATAATGATAGAAGCAAAAGATGTAAAAAAAATATATCCTGGTATTGTCCCCACCGTTGCTTTAGATGGGGTTTCTTTTGTAATAAAAGAAGGAGAATTTGTTGCTCTCACAGGTCCTTCCGGTTCCGGAAAGTCAACCCTTATGCATATTATGGGTTTTTTGGATCGGCCTACATCGGGAGTTTATAAATTTAATGGAAAAAGCATCGATGAGTTAAGCGATGATGAATTAGCACGGATTAGAAATAAAAAAATGGGTTTTGTTTTTCAAAGTTTTAATTTACTTCCTCGCAGAAGCGTTTTAGATAATGTGAAATTGCCTCTTATCTATTCAGGAATATCTCCAGAGATGGAAGATAAGTTAGCAAAAGAAGCTTTGGATAAAGTTGGTCTTTCGCACCGAATTTCTCATTATCCTAATCAGCTGTCCGGAGGAGAACAGCAAAGGGTTGCTATTGCTCGGGCTATTGTGAACCGTCCTTCTGTAATATTTGCTGATGAACCTACCGGAAATCTGGATAGTAAATCAGGTCAACAAATAATGGATATTTTGCAAAATTTGAATAATCAAGGTCATACTATTATTTTAGTAACTCATGAAAAATATACTGCCGAAATGGCGAAGCGCATTATTCAACTAAAAGACGGAAGAATTATTGATGATCAAATTGTTGTCCATAGAAGACTGGCAAAAGACGGTCTTATTAAATAAAAAGATATGAATATTTTCTATTCATTCAAAACTGCTCTTATTGGTTTAAAGACAAATAAAGTTCGTTCGTTTTTGACTATACTTGGTATTATTATTGGGATAGCCGCGGTAGTAGCAATGATGTCGCTTGGGGCTGGGGCAGAAAATCTAATAGTTGGTCAAATTATGTCTATGGGTTCAAATAATATTTTTATTGAACCGGGTTCTTTTGATCCAAAAAAAACTTCAATGATGGAGGCGATGATGAAAGAAATGGAGATAAAGACCTTAAAAATAAGCGATGCCAAAGCAATCAAAAATCTGCCGGAAATAGAAGAAGCAGCCCCTCTTGTGGTGGGAATGGATAAAGTTGTTTACAAAGATATTAATAAGAAAATTACTTTTCTTGGAACTACTCCTGCTGCACATATAGTAGAAGGGACAAATATAATTCTGGGGAGAGATTTTACAGATGCAGAGGTAAAAAGCCAGGCTAGGGTAGCAGTGCTTGGTTATAAAATTACTCAAGATTTATTTGGAGATGAAAATCCGATAGGAAAAACTATAAGAATAAAGAAAACAAATTTTAAAGTAATAGGAGTTCTTGAAGAAAGAGGAAGTCAGACGTTTATGAATCTAGACGAGTATATTTATGTGCCAATCACCACGGCTCAAAAGTTGCTTTTAGGAATAGATCATATTAGATGGATAATCGCCAAAGCAAAAAACGAAAATGTAGTAGATGAAGCTGTAGCAGATATTCGTCTTCTCCTAAGAGATAGACATAATATATATAATCCTCAAGGAGATTTAACAAAAGACGACTTTAGGGTAATGAGCCAGGTTGAGGCAACAAACACCTTGAGTTCGGTAATGGAAATCTTTACCTTATTTCTTGCAAGTATTGCTGCTATTGCATTGGTTGTTGGAGGAATCGGCATAATGAATATAATGCTTGTTTCTGTAACAGAAAGGACAAAGGAAATCGGACTCAGAAAAGCAGTGGGAGCACGAAGGAAAGATATTTTATATCAATTTTTGCTGGAAGCGCTAGTCCTCACTTTCTTGGGAGGAGTAATAGGTGTAATACTGGGAGTAATAGGATCTTTCTTTGGAGGAATGGTCTTTGGGAAAATGCTCAATACTAATTGGGGCTTCTTTATTTCTTTTAAAGCTATAGGATTAGGGCTTGGGGTTTCTACCGTTGTTGGGCTTGCGTTTGGTATTTATCCTGCCAGGAAAGCTGCTCAGTTAAGCCCAATCGAGGCTCTTCGTTACGAATAATTAATATGGCATTAATTGATTCTCTAATTAAAGAAGGATGGCTTTCTAGCCCGCATATAATAAAGGCTTTTCGCAAGATAAGAAGAGCAGATTTCTTGCCTCAAGAAATAAAAGATCTTGCAGAAATGGATCAAGCTTTACCAATAGGTTTTGGTCAGACAATTTCCCAACCATTAGTGGTTGCTTTTATGCTAGAAAAATTAGATCCGAGAAAGGGAGATAAAATTTTAGATGTTGGTTCAGGCTCCGGTTGGACAACTGCTCTTTTAGCTGAAATCGTGGGGAAAAAGGGAAAAGTTATTGGAATAGAATTGATTCCTGAATTAATGGAATTTGGAAAGAGAAATGTTTTGAAATATAATTTTATAAAAGAGGGGAGAGTTGAATTCCTATGCCGTGATGGATCAAAAGGATGTTTAGAAGAATCTCCCTTTGATAAAATTCTTTGTTCTGCCGCTGTTCAAGATAGACTTCCTCGGGCATGGAAAGAACAATTAAAAATCGGAGGAAGAATAGTTACTCCTATCCGTTCTTCTATATGGCTTTTTTCGAAAAGATCTAATGAGGAGTTTGAAGAAAAGGAATTTCCGGGATTTGCCTTTGTTCCCTTAATAGAGAAATGAAAAGATTTTTCATAATCATTTTTATATGTCTACTGGCTATGGTATATCTATGGCAGGGGATTTATTTGCCAAAAGATTCTAATTCTCAAGATGAGAAGTTTTTTTTAATAAAAAAAGGAGAAGGTATAAAAGAAATTGCTGCATCTCTTGAAAAGGAAAAAATAATAAAAAGCAAAAAAATTTTTATTCTTTATACTGTCCTGACAAGGAAATCAAAAAACATCTATGCAGGAATTTACTTACTTAGTCCTTCAATGAATATTGTCGAGATTGTAAACAAGTTAACTTCTGGAAAGACTGCTAAGGAGAAAATAACTATTATTGAAGGGTGGAACATAAAAGATATTGCTTGGTACTTTGAAAATAAAGGGATTTTTCAGGCAGAAGAGTTCTTTGAAGTAGTTGGTTTTCCGATGGTTGATTATTCTTCTCATAAAGATTTGCCTCTTCCTAAAGATTTTAGCGACGAATATGAGTTTTTAGAAGATAAACCAAAAAATATTGGTCTTGAGGGATATCTTTTTCCGGATACATATTTTATAGAAAGAGATGCTAGCGTTGAAGATATTGTTGAGATGATGCTTGATAATTTTAATAAAAAACTAAACCCTGAACTAAGAGAAGAAATTAGTCGCCAAGGAAAAACAATATTTGATATTATAACTATGGCTTCATTGCTCGAGAAAGAAGTGAAAAACTTCGATGACAAAAGAATTGTTGCTGGGATTTTATGGAAGAGACTGAAGATGGGTATGCCCTTACAAGTAGATGCCACCATTATTTATATCACCGGGAAAAAAACAACATTTGTATCGAAAAAAGAAACTGAAGTTGATTCTCCGTACAATACTTATAAATACAAAGGTCTACCACCAACTCCAATTTGCAATCCCGGGTTTGAAAGTATTTTAGCTTCGATATATTATAAAGATAGTGAATACTTTTACTATTTGACTACCCCGGAAGGAAAAACAATATTCAGTAGGACTTTGGCAGAACATAATATTGCTACAGCAAAATATCTAAAAAACAATAACTAAGTCAAAAAGACCTGTGAAAGAAAGAAACTTTTATTTTAAATATTTTCTTCCACGGATAGAGATCTGGGCATTTTTGTGTGGTCTTTTTGGATTCTTCTTTATCTTAGCTCATGCTGATTTCGAATCTCCGGATGTAGAGAAAATTTTTATATTTCTATGGCTTTATTATTTGTTATGCGCGGAATTATTTAGAGTTCTCTTTAATGGTGGAGCAAGGTTATTGAGACTTAATATAGAACAAAAAAATGCTCGTATTATTAATACTTATATAGTTAACAAACACATTAATCCCTCTCTGACAAATGAGCAACTTGAAAAACTTTTTTATGTTTTGAAAAAAGAGCCAATTACTAATCTGGTAAATTCAATAATATACGGAGGAGCAGTGGTTTTTTTTACTGCCTTCACGATGGGCATTTTGGGAACTTCGAGATTTAACGTTATTGTTATTATTGTTGGGGGTATAATTTCTCTGGCTATTTTGGCTTTGTTTTCGGTGTTTTCTGTGGAAGCTTTTTTTATTGGAGATCTTCTGCGAGAGTGCAGAAGAAAATTAAAAGAAAGAGGAATAAAACCGAAAGAAGAAATAGAACTATTTAGTCTGGGAAATAGATTTAATTACTTTATATTTTTGCTTTTTTTGATAACGATAATAACATTAAGTTTTGTTCCACGCTCCAGACTCAGCTTGTTTTTATTAGCTCTTTCTTTTCTTACGTTTATTATGACCGTTGTTATTAGTAGAATGTTGTTTTCTTCAATTTATTCTGTATTTCAAGAAATAAAGAAATTTACTGCAAGACTTCCTCGAGAGAAAAACGCAGAATATTTTACAGGAAGTTCTTATAAAGAAGTGCTGGATTTGGCAGAATATCTTAACAGGAGCGCAAGAGAAATATCTTTTGCTCGAGAGCAGGAGATAAAAGCAAAGAAGGAGTTACAGGAAAAAGTAAATGAATTAAATAAATGGTTTAAATTAACAGTCGGCAGGGAACTTAAGATGATGGAGTTAAAAAAAGAGATAGAGAGATTAAAAAAAGAAGCAGAAGAAAAAAAGAAAAAGTAAAATTATATGAGAAGAGCATTTGCTTTTTTTGTTGTAATTATTATAATTTTGGTAATTGGGATTATCTCATATCAAAAATTTTATAAAAAATGGGAGAAAAATCCCGCTAAGGAGAAAAACATGACAAGAGAAATACAATTAAATGGAAAAAAAATAGCAGTAGTGGTAGCCTATAGAGACTTTCGAGATGAGGAATATTTTACTCCTTTTAATATCTTAAAGAATGCCGGCGCAGATGTTGTGACCGTCAGCACATCGAAAGGAACGGCAGTTGGAGCAGATGGAGGCGAAGCAAAAATAGATATGTTAATAGATGACATTGATGTCAAAGATTTCGACGCAATAGTCTTTGTTGGAGGACCAGGCTGCCTGAAATATCTAGATAATGAGAAATCTTACAAGTTGATAAGAGAAAGTGTTTCTAACAATATGCTACTGGCTTCTATTTGTATTTCTCCTGTGATTCTTGCTAAAGCCGGAGTACTTGAAGGAAAAAAGGCTACTGTGTGGTCTAACATGATGGATAAAAGCGGAGTAAAGATATTAAAAGATTACGGAGCGCTTTATTATAATCAGCCGGTAGTGGTGGATGGAAAAATAATTACTGCTAATGGACCTGGTGCCGCCAAAGAGTTTGCTCAAACAATAATAAACCTATTGACAAGCCAATAGAGATTTGTTTATAATAGAATTACACTCGTCCGCAGACAGCAGGCAATAAAAGTAAGACCTGCCGAGGATAATTACCAGATTAACGGCTTTTTAGAATCAATCTGTCTGCGGAAACAGATTTTTTATTTTCAATAGTTATGCCGCTGACACGAGAACAAAAACAAAAAATTATCCAAGATTTAGAGGAGAAAATAAATCGTCAGAAGACGATGATCTTTGTGGACTTTACAGGATTAGGGGTGAAGGAATTATTTGAGTTAAGAAGAGAGCTAAAAAGAATAGATTCTTTATTTAAAGTTTCAAAAAAGACGCTTTTTGTAAAATCTCTTCAGGACTTTGACGAATCTCTCGCTCAAGTGGTGAATCAATTAGAAGGAGAGTTGGGGATAGTTTTTGGTTTTGGAGACGAGATATTGCCTGCCAAAATTGTTTATCAATTTTCGTCTCAGTACAGTAATCTAAAGATTCTAGGTGGCTTTTTTGGAGGTAAATTTATACCAAAAGAACAGGTTATTGAACTTGCTAAGATTCCTTCTCGTCAGGAATTATTAGCAAGATTGATAGGCAGTATTTCTGCCCCTGTTTCCAATTTTGTTAGTGTTTTGGAAAACAACATTAAAGGTCTGCTTTTTGTGCTTAGCGCAATAAAATAAATTATAAATTAGTTAAATAAATTATTATGACAGAAGAAACCAAGGAAGAAAAAAAAGAAGAAACAAATACAGAAAAAGAAGAACAAAAAGAAGAAAAGGAACAAAAGGAACAAAAAGAAGAAAAAGAAGAACAGGAAGAACAGGAAAAAGTAGAAGTGCCCAAAAAGTTTGAGAAATTAGTTAAAGAGATAGAGAGTTTGTCTGTTCTTGAATTAGCAGAATTAGTGAAAGTGCTTGAGAAAAAGTTTGGGGTGTCTGCTACTCCTCAGGTGGTTGCTGCTCCAGCCGGTGGGGCAAGTCAGGGAGGAGAAGCTGCTCCAGAAAAATCTGTGTTTAATATCGAACTGACAGCAATAGGAGATAAGAAAATCGAAGTAATAAAGGCAGTGCGAGATATTACCCAGAAGGGTTTGAAAGATGCTAAAGATTTAGTTGATGCTGTAGAGAAAGGTCCGCAGATAATAAAGGAAAATGTAAAAAAAGAGGAAGCAGAAGAAATAAAGAAAAAATTAGAAACAGCCGGGGCTAAGGTTGCCCTAAAATAGAGTGAAAATAGATTTTCACACCCATACTAATTTTTCCTACGATGGCACGAGTTCTCCTCGAGAAATGGTAGAATCTGCTATCTCTCGAGGACTCGATGCTGTCTGTATTACCGATCACCACGAAACTAAGGGAGCGATTCAAGCCCTTAGTTTTAGTTATACAAGGAAGATACTTGTTATTCCTGGAATTGAGATAAGAAGCAGAGAAGGAGATATTCTTGGTATCAACATCAAAGAGAAAGTTCCAGACGGGCTAGGAGCAAAGGAGACTGTTTGCGCTATAAATGAATTAGGAGGATTGGCGGTTATTGCTCATCCATTTGTTTGGTTTCATGGTTTTTCAGGTAATATATTAAAACTTTTTCATGAACTTTCTTCGCTTAATTTGGCTATAGAGGCTTGGAATGCTTCTGTACCTGATTTTTTCAGCAAGAAAGCCTTTTCTTTTGCAAAGAAATTTAATTTACCGTTTACTGCCGGTTCTGATGCGCACGGAGCAGAATTTGTAGGCAATGCTTTTTTAGAAATAGAAGGAGAAAATTTGTCTGTCCAAGGAATTTTTTTGGCAATAAGAAATAAAAAAGCGAAAGTCAAAAAAAGAAACGTAGGTATTTCTAAAAAGATCGAGTGGGAAATAAAAAGAGATATTCAAAAGTTAAAAAATAGAAGAATTAAGGTATAATCTATATCTGAATTTTATAAAGTTTTTTGTTATTGAGAATATAAACAGTTCCGTTTTCATCGACAGAAATATCTTTTAAACTATCAAACCTCTCGCTTATAAACTGTTTTACTAGGTCGCCTTTTTTGTCCAAGATAATAATTCGTTTCTCTGGCGGTTCAAGAAGATACAAATAGGATAGGGAATAATTGGTTGAGATTTTTGTTATTTCTTTGACAAATGGAAATATATTGAAAGTAATTTTATCTCTTAAATCACCCTTAAAAAAACGCCATAAGTTATTGTCTTTATCAACAAGCCATATTGAACCATCAATCGCCATTGACCTTACGGTCGATGGTTTTTCTGTTTTTTGATTAAACCAAAACTTTCCTTCAAGATCAGGTTTTTGCTCAAATCTGAATTTTACCACCTCTTTTTTTGTAGAATCAAATATATATAGATTTTTACCAAAATCTGATAGGTATTTTATGTTAACAGGATGGTAAGGGAAATTAAGATTCTTTTCTTGAGAAGGATTTTCTAATAAAAAAACTTTACCCTTGGAAGAGATAAAAATAAGAGAATCTTGAAATTCCGATGCAAATTTTACTTCTTTTTTGAAATTGATAAATTCTCCTTTCTTGCTAGTTAAATCAAGTCTATAAATCTTCTTAGAATTCGGTTCAAAGAAATATATGTTTTTATCTAGGATAAAGATTCTCTGAGGAGAGAATTTACCCTCTTTGAATTCATATACACATTGAGGAGATATATATTCCACTTTATTGAGTAAAAATAGCCTTTCTTTTATTGATTTCTTACAATCATTTATTTGGTCTTTTAAAGAAACTTCTTTTTCTTCTTCAATAGTAGATATTTTTTGCCATGCTTCCTGTAAAAGAAGATTTGCTTTCCCTGGATTTTTTTTAAGAATGTTATCCGCTCTTTTCATTATTTCTTGGCTTTCGGTAAGTGTTGCTTGTATTTCTTGAATATGTTTTTGTTTCTGTATTTGAGAAACAAAAAAGCCTGCTACCAAAACGATGATTAAAAGAATAATTAATATGATGGTTTTTTTGGTGATGTTGCCGGAAGTAGAAAGAAATACTTTCTTTGTTTTCTTGTGTGCGATATCAAGAGAGCCGCTTATAATGCTTTTTGTTTTGTAAAATAAAAAAGAAATAGTTCTTATTCCTATAAGAGATTTTGTTTGCGGAAGTCTCTTTGAAAAAACTCCTTTTTTAATTGAATTTATAAATCCTGCAAACTTTTTCCTGTAAAAAAAGCCAAGAGAAGCAGAGAAATTCAGGGACGGTTTTTTCTTCGGAGCAAGGACATTTATTGCTTCTTTGGGTGTTTTACTTAGTTTCTCTATTGATACTAAAAGAAAAAGACCTGCTGTATCGCCCAAGATTTTTTTATGTTTATTAAATATGTTTTTAAGCCCTTTTTCTATTTTTTTTGTTTGAGATTGCTGAATTATTGGTGAAACTTCTGCCAAAATCTCTTCTTTTACAAAGATATCAAACACTTCTTTAGTTAAAATTAATATTCTATCGTTTTGAGAAACTCGTCCAGAGACAATCCTTGAGAATGTTTTTAGCGAGGGAGATTTTTCGTTTTTATCTTCTAATTCTTTTCCAATATCTATTATTTCTTTTTCTCTTACCAGCAAGATCTTAATATTTCCTGTTTTTGTGAAATTTAGTTCAGGTTCTTTTATGCTTATTATGGCAAAATTAAGATTGCCTAGCCAACTAATATTACCTTTCTTTTCTTGTTTTTCAAGAAATTTGTTTGCTTCCTGTAAACCTTTTTTTATAGCACCGAGAGGGGAATTTCGAGAGGATAGTTTGTAATATCCATCTCTAATAACAGACGCAAGATTATTTAAGAGGAGACGATTTTGAGAGAGAATATTTGTTATTTCACCGGCAATGTATAAATTTCCCACTTTCTTTTCGTAAGTGCTTTCCGGTTCGAAGACGAAACTGTCAAAAACTTTACCTTCTTTTTTGGGATTAAAATGAAATTCCAATATCTGCATATTTTTTATTATATAATTTTTTCTCTGATTTAAAAAATAAAGATTGACAGATTTTTGAGATTTTATTATAAAAGAAGTTGCTTTTTGAAAACTAAATAAAAAGGAGGTGATGAGAATATCCGTAGCCTTTGTATTAATAAATGTCGCGCCAATGCACGAACATGAAGTATACAATAATTTGCTAAAGACCGAAAAGATTTTAGAGGTCCATCCGCTCTTTGGAGAGTATGACTTGATAGTGAAGATAGAAATAAATAGTTTTAGAGACCTCGCTGGGTTTGTAGGAGATAAACTAAAATCTATGAGGGGCGTGCTGGACACAAAAACCCTTACGGGAGTAGAACCTTAAAAAATATAAAGGGGAATAACCCCTTTTTTAATTCCTATAGTAGTGATATATTATTCTTAGGGGCGTATAGCTCAGTTGGTTAGAGCGCTGCGTTCACATCGCAGAGGTCTCAGGTTCGAATCCTGATACGCCCACCAGAATCTGTTCTCTAATGCATTGTGTCACTTTAATTTTTCATCCTACTATAAAAAGGTAGGGCTCTTGTTTTGTTGACAAATAGCAGAGATTCTGTTATAATTTATTTTAAGAATGTTCTTATAAAAATAAATAGGAGGTGATGAATTGAAAAATAAAGAAAAACAAAAGGAGGGAGAGAGGTGAAAATATATAGAGCAGAGATAGACTTGAAGGTGTTGCCTAACACAGGAAGAGAGATTCTTGAGAAATTAAAAACAGAACGAAACTTAGCAGTAAAAGGAGGCCTATCAAGACTGGCGCTGCTTCACAATATGGAAAGAGTAGGGAAGGCAGTAGATAGAGAAAGAATGGGAATAGAAGATAGAATAAAAGATATAGATGTAGTTGTTTTCCATTCCCAGTCATTATCGAAAAGCAGAGAATATCTACTGGAGAAAGAGAAAGAGCTCAAAGGAGCACTTTCTGATATAGTTTTAGACAACGGAATTCGTTTTGATGGAAGAGATATTGAACCAGTAAGAGGAAGTTTGAAAACAGAATATAGAGCAAAAACTCTTACAAAAGTTCTTAGGACTCGCGATCTTACTTTCAATGAAGTCGTGCTTATTCCAGAAGATAGTAAATGGATAGCTTACTATAGTCCTCGATGCTGGCGTGACCTTATTGAGGGTGTCGGAATGCTAACAAACGGCGGCTGGAAGACTGTTCGGTATGATTCAGGAAGAATGTTGCCTACAAACTATGGTTTCTTTCGCCTGCTGAGATTTTGGGTAGAAGGTAAAGTAAAAAAAATTTGGTTGCCTTCCTGGATGGTAAAAATTCATCTAAAAGAAATGAATCGGTTGCAGAAAGAAGGAGTTTTACCAGAAGGTGCGAATCTTGGCAGATATTCCCGTATTATAGCAAATCAGTACAAGAGTGCAGAACCAGAACTGAAACGAAGATGGATGATAGTTCTGAATTATCTTGGTTTTACAGATCTTCTCTCGTTTGATACTTTTATGAAGGAACAGGAATTACTTGATATTCTCAAGCATCAAGAAGAATTTAGCTTCGAGGACGATATACCTTTATCTGAGATCATTGAGAAGACATTGATAGAAAGAAAGAAAAAACAGAAGGATAGAGAAATGAGGAAAGCCAGAATGATGAATTGTCGTCATAAATTCGTGGATATAGAGTGCGATGGTTGCGGTCAGCATTGTAAGATAAGGAAGTGCTCACTTTGTAATTACGTAGAAAAACAAAAAGAATTTAAGTGTAATCTGATATTTCAGACAGGAGACTGGCGGAGAGATATAAATTCTCTTATTGCTTTTCCTTATCGAAAGAGAACAAGACAAAAAACAAGAAGAACGAAACAAATCTCTTCCCGTATATCTTTATAACCTCTCCCTACTTTTTATTTATGCCCTTTGGGGCATCTTTTTTTTGGTTAGCACTCTTGACAAGAGAGTGATAATTTATAAAATAAAGATGATGACTTTAACTAAGAGACAAGAAAAGTTATTAGAAAAGATTGTAAAAGAATATGTTCGTTCCGCTGTGCCTGTGAGTTCTAAATTGCTTTATAAAAAGTATGATTTTGGGGTTTCTCCTGCTACTCTTAGAAACGAAATGCAGAAACTTACCGAGCAAGGATATCTTTATCAGCCGCATACTTCAGCAGGGAGAATGCCTACTGATAGAGGTTATCGTTTTTTTGTGAATAGCTTGTTTGAGAAAGACTGTTTTCGAGTAGAAGAAGAGAAAAAATCCAAGATTTTAGAAGAGATAAAAAAAGAAGTAGATGATTCTATTAAACTTATTCAGATTTTAAGCAGAATTTTGGCAGACAACTCTTACAATTTAGGATTAAGCTTTTTGCTTGGTCAAGAAATTCTATGGAAGGAAGGTTGGGAAAAAGTTTTTTCAAAACCCGAATTTAGAGGGGCAGAAATTACTTCTCGGTTTATAAAAACGTTAAATTCGTTTGAGCGAAATATCAAAGAATTTGCTTCAGATTCATCTTTAGAACCAAAAGTTTATATTGGAAAAGAGAACCCTGTTTCAAGAGACAATGAATTTAGTATCATAGCGGCAAAATTTGTTTGCTCCGACTTTAACTGTGAGGGAATGTTTGCTATTTTAGGACCGAAGAGAATGAATTATAATAGAAACATATCCTTGGCAAGGTTTCTAGCCCAATCATTAAGTGAAGATTAATATGGAAGAACCAGAAAAAAAACCAGAAAAAAAGCAAGAAAAGGAAACAGTTACTTTTACAGCCGAAGGAAAAGATGTTTTATCTGTTGATAAATTAAAAAAAGAGTTAGAGAAGTGTTGTAAAGAAAGAGATGAGTTTTTGCGCGGATGGCAAAGAGAAAGAGCGGATTTCGTTAACTACAAGAAAGATGAAGCAGAAAGATTAAAAGAGATAGTTAAATTTGCCAACGAAGAGCTTATTTTTAGAATTTTGGATGTTCTTGACAACTTTGACAAAGCAGAAAAAGAAATACCCGATGATTTAAGAAAGAATCAGTATTTTAAAGGTATTTTTCAAATTAAAATTCAGCTTTTGGATATTTTAAAAAACCAGGGTTTAAAAACAATAGAATCTTTAGGAAAAAAGTTTGATCCTAATTTTCATGAAGTTGTTGAGGAAGTAAAAGTAGAAAAAAAAGAACCAGGAATAGTAGTTGAGGAAATTCAGAAAGGTTATATGCTTGAAAACAAACTTCTGCGTCCAGCAAAAGTAAAAGTTTCAAAATAATAAATTAGAAAAGGTCGACCATTGGTTTAAATGTTAATAAAAGAATTTTTAATATGGCTTTAATTCCATACCGTAATCCTTTCTGGGAAATTGAGAGATGGTTTGAAGAAGAATGGCCTTCAATGAAGACTCCTAAGATGGATAT
>CAYMMJ010000010.1:0-14512 GCA_964391535.1 uncultured Candidatus Saccharibacteria bacterium | reverse complement strand
ACAAGACCTTCAAAAATCCATTTAGATATTTATGATTTGTCTCACAGAAAAATACTAAGGTCTGAAGATATCTTCGAGATTAAAGGTTGGGTAGATGCGTTCCAGACGGGTCAAGTGAAAGGAGAATTGTCGATAAATCTTGATTTAGGAGAATATTGGGCAGACGTTTCGGTTTATAAAGGAGCAGAGCAAGTTGATTTTGCCAAAGTGCATTTTAGAGTTATCCCTCCGAAAGAAAAACCAATTACTCGAAAACCTTCTTTCTTTGCCTTAACTCCTTTAACTACCGTATCAATCATATTGGTTGTTTTAGTCTTTATAATTGTTTTAATTGTTTTACTCTCTCGGAAGAAAAAGACTAAAAAAACAAAGGAGAAAGAAGAATGATTCTTTTCTTAATTAAAATGTGAATGAAAACACCAAACTTTTCAAAAGAACATTAAAATTTATTCTTTGTCTCCTTTTCTTGGGAGGAATGTTTTTAATAATATCCTCTTCTTTTTTTTCTGTTCTTTTTGAAAAAGATATTGTTCCTTCAACTTTTGCTTTGACCATTGTACCGTCTGTTACAGTAGTTTCTTTGCCTCCGCCACAAAATTTATCAGTCATAGCAGTAAGTTCTTCTCAAATAAATTTGACTTGGGACTCTGTTACTGGAGCAGTTTATTATAACATCTATCGCGACAATAATCTTGTCGCCTCTTCTACAATTTCTTCTTATTCTGATACAGGTCTCTCTCCTTCTACTACTTATACGTATAATGTCTCTGCGGTTGACTCTTCGGGTGTAGAGTCACCAAAGAGTTCTTCTGCTTCGGCTACTACTTTATCGGCTCCTACCCCTACTCCTTCAGAAGAAGGGGGTGCTCTTCCTCTTATTCCTCCCGCTCCCGAAGTTTCTAAAAAATCTATAGTTATTAACGGGGGAACAGAATGGACAAATTCTCAGGAGGTTTCTTTGACAATTTCAGCAAAAAAAGCATTTCAGATGGCTATTAGCAATAGTGTTGATTTTCCCGGTGCCATTTGGGAAAAATATACAACCCAGAAAAAATGGATTTTGGCACCAGGCGATGGAAAGAAAACAGTTTTTGCTAAATTCAGAAGTTTGTCTGGTGGAGTATCAGACATAGTTTCAGATTCTATTATTTTGGATACAGTTGCTCCTTCAAACGTAGTTGGGCTTGAGGCAATTCCCGGCGATCAGCAAATACTTTTAAAATGGGAAGCGCCTTCTGAGGAAGATTTTGCCGGAGTAAGAATAATGGGATCTTTAGAATTTTTTCCTACTAGTCCCTCCGATGGAATTTTGGTATATCAAGGGTCAAAAACTTCATTTCTTGCTGTAGGACTTATTAATGGAAAGAGATATTATTATACTGTCTTCTCTTACGATAAAGCAGGGAATTTTTCTTCCGGAGCAATGATATCCGCCGTTCCTTTTAAAGAACAAGTTCCGTCAGCGCCTCCGGTGCCTCCTGCCCCGCCGGTTCCGCCTCCGCCGTCGCCACCAGTTCCTGTTCCGCCCGAGATTCAGAAACTCACCTTGTCTGATTTTGACTTTTGGCAGGATGGAAAAAAAATTGTTCCTCAAGACGGAAGAATTAAAGTTAAAGCAGAAAATCCTTTGACAATTTCTATTGATTATAAAAAAGTTCCCGAAGTTTTAAAAACCATCATAATTACTTTAGAGAAAGACAATAAATACTTTTCCTTCCTTTTAAGAATTAATTCAAAAGGGACCCGTTATGAGGCAGTTATTCTTTTGCCAAAGGAAGCAGGACTTTTGCCTTTTAATATTTTTGTTCTTGATTACAAAAATCAAGCTTTAAAAAAGATTTCTGGCTATTTTGAAATAGAATTTCCTTCTCCTTCCTTGATTGAGGTTCCTTGGTATAAAAAAATTAATATTTGGTTTTTAATTTTAATCGGAATAATAATTGTTGCCATCATTGCTTATCTTTTATGGAGATTGCGTTCTAGAAAGCTTGAATCGAGTTATTAAGACTTGACTTTCTTTTCAAAAAATAATAATATTGATATTGGTAAAATTTGAAATACAAAGAATTCATTTTAAAAGCAAAGCGAAGGCCCAACTTCGCAATGCTGAATTTCTATTCTGGGATTCATTTATTAAAAATCTAAAAACGTTTTACCCTAAATTAACAAGAAGTTAGGGTATTTTGTCTATTGCCTTTATTTTTAATTTTTATTTTCTAAACCTCTATGCAACAGATAAAGCTTAAAAACTTTTCAAAAGCTAAGGTTAAAATGGAGTTGCCTTATCTGTTAAGCACTCAGAAAGAAAGTTGGGAGTGGTTTCTTGATAAAGGTTTAAAGGAGTTATTTTCGGAAGTATCTCCTATTAGGGATTTTACAGGAAAAGAACTAGAGCTTTGGTTTTTGGATTATAAGTTTGATAAACCAAAATATAAATCGGATATAGAAGCGAAGCAAAACAACGATTCTTACGAAGCGCCTCTGAAGGTGAAAGCAAAACTAGTGAATTTAAAAACCAAAGAAGAAAAAACTCAAGAAGTTTTTCTGACTGATTTTCCGTTAATGACAGAAAGAGGAACTTTTATCGTCAACGGTGTAGAAAGAATAGTGATTTCTCAACTTATCCGCTCGCCCGGAGCTTTTTTTGTTCTCTCTACCACTGCCAAAGGTAAAAAATTATTTGGTGCAAAAATCATTCCAAACAGAGGAAGTTGGCTTGAGTTTGACACAGAATCCTCGGGAGTAATTTCGGTTAAAGTTGATAGAAAAAGAAAAATTCCAGCCACTGCTCTTCTTAGGGCTTTTGGCATAGAAGACGATGAAACAATTAAAAAACTTTTTGAAGATATAGATAAGGGAGAAAAACAGTTTATTAAAGAAACGCTTGCGCAGGATCCTTGCCATAATCGGTCAGAAGCTCTTGTTGAAATTTACAAGCACTTGCGTCCTGGTGATATGGCTACTCCTGACACTGCCCGAGAATTGCTCGAAAATATGTTCTTTAATTTTGAACGATATGATCTTTCACGAGTGGGGCGATGGAAAATGAGGCAGCGTATTGAAGAATTAAAAAAGGACAAAGACAAAGATATTACAACAAAAGATAGGGTTCTCAAGCCGGAAGATATCGTTGCTGTGTTGAGAGAAATTATTCGTCTTAATAATGACCCAGAAGCAAAACCGGACCAGATTGACCATTTAGGGAACAGACGAGTAAGAACCCTTGGCGAGTTTTTACAAAATAGATTAAGAGTTGGCATAGTGCGAATGGAAAGAATTGTTCAGAATAAAATGTCTACTTTGGATACTCGTACTCTAACTCCCATTCAACTTATTAATCCCAGACCTTTTATGGCAGTTGTAAAAGAATTCTTTAGTTCTTCCCAGTTGTCTCAATTTATGGATAACGAGAATCCTTTAGCCGAGTTAGAGCACAAAAGGAGACTCTCGGCAACTGGTCCCGGAGGATTAACAAGAGAAAGAGCAGGTTTTGAAGTACGAGATGTTCAACCTTCTCATTACGGGAGAATTTGTCCTATTCAAACCCCCGAAGGGCCTAATATCGGTTTAGTTAATCATCTGGCTGGATATGCGCGAGTAAACCCATTTGGTTTTATAGAAACACCTTATTATAAAGTAGAGAAAGGGAAGGTTACTTCACAAGTGCACTATCTTTTAGCTTTTGAAGAAGAAAAATACAACATTGCTCACGGAGGTGTTCCTATCTCTGATGATGGACGTATCATTCCTCAAAAAGTCGAGGCGAGAAGAAAAGGAGAACCTACCTTAATAGACAGAGAAGAGATTGATTATATAGATGTTTCTCCTGAACAACCAATTTCTATAGCCACTTCTCTTATACCTTTCTTACAAAACGATGATGCAAATCGGGCATTGATGGGGTCTAATATGCAACGTCAATCAGTCCCTCTTATTAATCCGGAAGCGCCCTTGGTAATGACAGGCAGAGAAAAGAAAGTAGCAATGGATTCAGGTCAAGAGTTAATAGCGCACGATGATTGTGTAGTAGAGGAAGTAGATGCAAACCATATTAAAATTCGAACAAAAAAAGGACAAGTTAAAAACTATCAATTAAGGATTTTTGCAAGGAGTAATCAATATACTTGTTTTCACCAAAGACCGGTTGTCAAGAAAGGTCAAAAAGTAAAGAAAGGAGAAATTCTGGCTGATGGTGGAGCAATCGACAGAGGATATCTTGCTTTAGGCAGAAATGTGCTAGTAGCTTTTATGCCTTTTTACGGAGAGAATTTTGAAGATGCTATTGTAATTTCCGACCGGTTAGTTAAAGAGGATGTTTATACGTCAATTCATATAGAGAATTTTAGTTGTGATGTTCGTGAGACAAAATTAGGTCCGGAAATAACCACTTACGATATTCCTAATGTTGGCGAAGAAAAACTAAAGGACTTAGATGAAGAAGGAATTATAAGGATTGGCGCGGAAGTTGGACCAAACGATATCTTGGTGGGAAAAATTTCTCCTAAAGGCAAGGAAACACTTACTGCCGAAGAAAGATTGCTTGGTGCAATCTTTGGAGAAAAAGCCAAGGATGTCAAAGACACTTCTCTTCGGATGGAACATGGAAAAAGAGGAAGAGTAGTGAAGGTAAAAGTTTTTGAAAGGGGGGAGGCGAATCTTGAACCTGGTGTTATAAAAAGGGTTGAAGTTGAGGTTGCTCAGTTAAGGAAAATTACTTCGGGTGATAAATTAGCCGGAAGGCATGGTAACAAGGGAGTTATTTCTAAAGTTTTACCGCCCGAGGAGATGCCCTTTATGGAAGACGGAACGCCTGTAGATATTATTTTGAGCCCTTTAAGTGTGGTGTCTCGAATGAACTTGGGTCAGATTTTAGAAACTCATCTTGGATGGGCAGCAAAGAAATTAGGCTATCACGCAATTACCCCTGCTCTAAGCGGCGCAAACGAGAAAGATATTAAAAAAGAGTTAAAAGAAGCAGGACTTGACGAAGACGGTAAAGTAATACTTTACGATGGTCGTACGGGCGAACCTTATCCTCAGAAAATAACCGTAGGATGGATTTATATGATGAAATTAATTCATATGGTTGAGGATAAAGTTCATATGCGTGCTATTGGCCCGTATTCTCTTATCACTCAGCAGCCATTAGGTGGGAAGGCTCAGTTTGGAGGTCAAAGATTTGGTGAAATGGAAGTATGGGCGTTGGAAGGATACGGCGCTGCGTACTCCCTTCAAGAGATGCTGACTATTAAATCAGATGATGTTGGTGGCAGAGCCGCAGCATATGAGGCAATTCTTAAGGGAGAAAAAATATCCTCTCCCAACCTTCCTGCTTCCTTCAATCTTTTAGTCAATGAACTCAAATCACTAGCATTGGAAGTGGAAATAAAAACGAAACAAGAGCAAGAAGATAAGAAAAAATAATTTTTAAATTTTATGAAAGTAACCGACCTTCAATCAATTAAAATAAGATTAGCTTCTCCTAAAGATATTCTAAATTGGTCCTACGGAGAAGTAACAAAACCAGAGACTATAAATTATAGGACTCAAAGGCCAGAAAAAGAAGGTCTTTTCTGTGAAAGAATCTTTGGACCAAGCAGAGATTACCAGTGTTATTGCGGAAAATATAAGGGGGTAAGATTCAAAGGAATAGTTTGTGATCGTTGTGGGGTAGAAGTGACGCGTTCCCAGGTTCGTCGAGAAAGAATGGGACATATCAAACTGGCTTCTCCTTGCTCCCATATTTGGTTTCTTAGAGGTATTCCTTCAATGATGGGTCAGATTTTAGATATTCCGACGCAGAAACTAGAAAGAGTGATTTATTTTTCTGCCTACATTGTGACAAAGGTAGATGAAAATGCTAGGAAGAAGGTTCTTTCTGAAATAGATAACGAATACCATTCAAAAGTAAAAGCGGCAAAAACTCAATTTAAAGACAAAAAAGAGGCCAAACAATTAAAAAAGGTTCTTCATGAATTAGAAGAGGCTTATCAAAAAGCAAAGGGAGAAGTTTCTGGTCTGAAGAGGTTGGATATTCTTTCAGAAATTGATTATCAAAATCTTTCTTTAAAATACGGAGAGGTCTTTGAAGCAGGAACTGGCGCAGAAACCTTAAAAAAGATATTCGAAAAGATTGATCTGCAAGCGGAAATGTCAAAAATAAGGCAGATTTTGGCAAAAAGACAACAGATAGACAGAAAAAAAATGTTGAGAAGATTGAAAATTTTTAAGAAGATGCACGAAGAAAAAATAAGACCCGAATGGATGTTCCTTGAGGTTTTGCCAGTTCTGCCTCCAGATTTAAGACCAATGGTACAACTTGACGGAGGAAGATTTGCTTCCTCTGACTTAAATGATTTGTACAGGAGAGTAATAAACCGAAATAATCGTCTAAAATACCTCTTGGAGATTTCTGCGCCTGAGGTTATTGTTAGAAACGAGAAAAGAATGCTCCAAGAAGCAGTGGATGCTCTTATCGATAACGGAATGAGGAAAACGCAAACCACTCGTGCTAGCACAGGTGGAAAGAGGGAATTAAAATCCTTAGCCGATATGCTGAAAGGAAAACAAGGAAGATTTAGAAGAAATCTTTTAGGAAAAAGAGTAGATTATTCCGGCAGGTCAGTAATTGTAGTTGGTCCTGAGTTAGAACTTTCAGAAGTGGGTCTCCCAAAGAAGATGGCTTTAGAATTATTTAAACCGTTTGTTATACACAAAATTTTATCCCAAGAATTAGCTTATAACGTTAGAGGCGCCACCCGTTTAATAGAAGAAGAGATACCAGAGGTTTGGGCTATTCTTGAAGAAGTGGTTAAGGATAAATTAGTTTTACTTAACAGAGCGCCTACTTTACACAGATTAGGTATTCAGGCGTTTAGGCCAATTCTCATAGAAGGAGAGGCAATTAGAGTTCATCCTATGGTTTGTCAAGCATTTAATGCTGATTTCGATGGAGATCAGATGGCTGTTTTTGTTCCTCTTTTGGATGAAGCCCAAAAAGAAGCCAGAGAGATTATGCTTTCTTCTCTTAATCTTTTGAAACCTGCTACTGGTTTTCCTGTTGCTTCTTTAAGTAAAGATATTGTTCTGGGATGTTATTGGTTGACCACTATTAAAGAAGGCACAAAAGGTGAAGGAAAGGTTTTTAGTTCTCCTGACGAGGCGATTATGGCTTATGAACTGAAGCATATTGACCCAAGAGCAAAAATTAAAGTAAAAATTAAAGATAATTTTGTTGAGACTTCTGTGGGAAGAATCATTTTTAACAAAGCCCTTCCCGAAGAATTTCCTTTCCAAAACAAGAGAATAAGGATTAAAGATCTTAAGGAGATAGTGGGAAAAATTATTGAAGAAAATAAAACAGAGATAGGGTATTTACCGATTGTAGAAAAAACCTTAGATAGAATCAAAGCAGTAGGATTTGAATATTCTACAAAATCGGGCATTACTTGGGGAATGGATGATTTAGAAGTTCCTCCCAAAAAAGCCGAAATTATTGCTGAAGCGGAAAAGAAGGAAGAGCAAATAAAGAAAAACTTTGAGAAGGGTTTGCTTTCTCCTGAAGAAAGAGACGGAGAAATAGTTAAAGTTTGGCAAGAGGCAAAAAGTAAAATTGTAGAAGAACTTTCAAATACTTTGCCCCAAGACGGTCCCGTGTTTATAATGGTTGATTCTGGAGCAAGAGGTTCTTGGACACAGCCTGTTCAAATGGCTGGAATGAAAGGACTGGTTATTAATCCTATGGGTCGTGTTATTAAATTGCCCGTGAAATCTTCCTACACTGAAGGTTTTAATGTTTTGGAGTATTTTATTTCTACTCATGGAGCGAGAAAAGGAACAGCGGATACTGCTCTTCGAACCGCGAAAGCAGGTTATCTTACAAGAAGACTAATAGATGTTTCTCACGAGATTTTGGTTTCCGAAGAGGATTGTGGAGACAAAAAAGGCGTTGTTGTGTTTAGAAAAGATGCAGAAGAAATAGGCCAGAAATTTATTTTTAAGATTCTGGGAAGATATTGTCTTGAAGATATTCGAATAAAAGGAAAAACAATAGTAAAAAGAGGGGAGATTATAGACGCAGATAAGGCGAAAGCAATAGTTGATGCAGGTATTGAGCAAGTTAGGATCCGTTCTCCTTTGAGTTGTAAATCCAAAAGAGGGGTGTGTCAAAAATGCTATGGATGGGATCTCGGTAGGAACAGGTTGGTTGAGTTAGGAGAAGCAGTAGGCATTGTGGCTGCTCAAGCAATAGGAGAGCCTGGAACTCAGTTAACTTTGAGAACCTTTCACACTGGTGGAGTGGCTGAAGGAGGAGATATTACTCAAGGATTGCCGCGTGTAGAAGAGGTGTTTGAAAACAGAGTGCCTGGAGGAGAGGCAGTGATGAGTGAAGTAGAGGGAAAAGTAATCTCTCTAGACCATAAGAAAAAAATAGTAAAGATAGCCCCCTCTGATAATAAGAAGAAAGCAAAAGTCATAGAATACAGAATTCCTTTGGATTCTGCTATCTGGGTTAAGCCAGGACAAAAAGTTAAAAGAGGAGAGCAACTTTGTGAAGGTAGCCTTAATCTTAAAAAACTATATCGTCTGCGAGGGCTTGAAGAAACTTGGCGTTACATTGTAAATCAAGTGCAGAAGATTTATTCTTCTCAAGGAGTTGGTCTTCATGATAAGCATATAGAGGTTATTACAAGGCAGATGTTTTCCCGCGTTAGAATTAAAGATGAAGGAGATTCAGACTTTATTCCCGGTGAAATAGTAGAAAGATCAGAATTGATTGAAGAAAATCTTAGACTAAAAAAACTTTGCAAAAAACCAGCTAAGGGTGTTCAACTTCTATTGGGAATTTCAAAAATAGCCCTTACTACAAGGAGTTTTCTCTCAGCCGCTTCTTTTCAAGAGACATCACGCGTTTTAATAAAAGCGGCTATTGAAGGAAAAGAAGATAAATTGTTAGGATTGAAGGAAAACGTAATTATAGGAAAACTTATTCCAGCGGGGACTGGTTTTAGAAAATGATTTGATGATATAATAGTGATATAAGAGTAAGAGATAAAGACGATATATTAAAAATGGGAAAAAAGAGCAAGAAAAGAAATAATAGAGTAAATCAGCAAAAAGACAAGAAAAGAATAAAAATATTGATTCTCCCGACTCCCATCAAACAGAAAATTCTGGGAGCCTTGATGGTATTGGGTGCTATAATAGTAAGCTTAAGTTTCTTTAATTTAGCAGGAATAGCAGGTAGAGGCTTTATGAAAGCCTCTTTGTTTTTGGTAGGTAAAGTAGTGTTTAGTTTTCCTTTATTTTTGGTCCTGGGGGGATTAGTTCTTTGGGAGGGTTTGGATATCTTTAAAAAAAGATGGTGGCTGGCAATTTTTGCTATTTTTCTCTTTATCTTAGGTATAGCCGGAATTTTTGGTTCTTTTAAGCCAGATTTAAAATTAGGAGGGTGGTTGGGTTACCTCATAAGTTGGCCCCTTCTTCATTTATTTGATTTTTGGGTAACGATAATTATTTTTAGCGGAGTTAGTATTGCAGCAGGGATAATTATTTTCTATCCTCTTTGGCAAAAAAGCCAAGAAAGAAAAAAGATCTCTGAGCAAGAAGGCAAAGTTTCTCTTATCAAGAGAGAAATCCTTCCTCATTTCAAAGTAAGAGAGGTTTCTCCTTCAGACCAGAAAGAAGTTTTTAAAGAAAAGAAAGAGCAAGAAGTAATAATGCCGCCTTCCGAGTTAAAGTTAAAACAGGTTCCTCTTTCAGAAGTTGACAAAAAATATGCACCTCCATCTGCTGATTTATTAGAAAAAGATAAGAAAGGTCCTCGCACAGGTGATCTTAAGATAAACGCTGCAATTATTAAAAGAACTCTTCAGAATTTTAACATACCTGTTGAAATGGGTCAGGTAAATATTGGTCCTACCGTGACTCAGTATACTTTAAAGCCAGCCGAAGGAATTAAACTTTCAAAAATTACCTCTCTTTCAAATGATTTAGCTCTTGCTTTAGCATCCCATCCTATCAGAATAGAGGCTCCTATTCCTGGTAAGTCTTTGGTAGGAATTGAGGTTCCGAATCAGGTAAGAGGAGAAGTAAGATTAAGAGATCTTATAGAAAATCCTGCCTTTTTTAATTCAGCGTCGAGATTGACTTTTATATTAGGGAAGGACGTTTCAGGTAATCCTGCTTATGCAGATCTGGCGAGAATGCCCCATCTCTTAGTAGCCGGTAGTACCGGCAGCGGGAAGACAGTTTTTTTAAATACTTTGATTTTGAGTTTAATTTATCGCAATTCTCCTCGTATTCTAAAATTTGTTTTAATCGATCCAAAAAGAGTGGAATTTCCTGTTTACAGCGGTATACCTCATTTATTAGGGCCGGTAGTCTGCAATAATGGAAAAGCGGTAGCGGTTCTTCAGTGGCTTATTGAAGAAATGGAAAGGAGATTTGATATCTTTTCCGAAGTCAAGGCAAAAGATATAAATTCTTACAACGAACATGTTATCAATGGATCTTCAGAACCTCTGCCTTACATTGTTTTGATTGTCGATGAGTTAGCAGATTTAATGGCGGCAAAAGGGAGAGAAGTAGAATCAGGCATTGTAAGATTGGCTCAAATGGCTCGTGCTGTAGGGATTCATTTGGTGGTAGCCACCCAAAGGCCATCGGTAGAGGTTATTACCGGTTTAATTAAAGCAAACATTACTGCGCGTATTGCTTTCCAGGTTGCTTCTCAGGTTGATTCAAGAACTATCTTTGATATGGCTGGGGCGGAGAAATTACTTGGGAGAGGAGATATGCTTTTTGTTTCTGCAGAGGTTTCAAAACCAAAGAGAATACAAGCCCCGTTGGTTACGGAGAAAGAAGTAAAGAAAGTAGTGAAATTTTTGAAATCTCAATCAAATCCAGTTGATCCTATACATGAAGAATTATCACAGAGTTTAAAGCAAAAGTTGGAAGAAACAACAGAAGGGGGATTTAGCGCCTTTTCTCGCGGCGAAGACCCGTTATATGAAACGGCAAAAGAAGTCGTGATTGAAGCAGGGAGGGCGTCTGCGTCTCTACTCCAGAGACGTTTACAGATAGGATATGCAAGAGCGGCTCGCTTAATAGATATGCTTGAGGAAAGAGGAATAGTTGGTCCTCCTGATGGGTCAAAGCCAAGAAAAGTATATGGTGATAATCAGGAAAAAGAGTTTCCTCAAGAGGGTTTTTAAGGTATAATAAAAACACAATAAATTATGAAAAAGAAAACAGAAAAAAAAGAAAAAGAAAAGGATCTTCTGGAAACAGTTGATGAGATAAAACAGAGGTTTGGAGAAGGGGCTATTATGAGGTTAAAGGAAGTAAGGGCAGTGGATGTAGATACTATTTCAACTGGTTCGCTTTCTTTAGATCTTGCTTTAGGGGTAGGCGGTGTTCCAAAAGGGAGAATAGTTGAAATTTTCGGTCCAGAAGCAGGAGGTAAAACAACGCTGGCTTTACATATTCTTGCCGAAGCCCAGAAAAAAGGAGGACAAGTTGCCTTTATTGATGCCGAACATGCTCTTGATCCAGACTATGCTCGTAGAATTGGGGTAAATGTGGACGAACTTCTAATTTCGCAACCCGACTCCGGAGAACAGGCTTTGCAGATACTAGAAACGTTGGTAAGGTCAGGAGCGGTAGAGGCGATAGTTGTTGACTCAGTGGCTGCTCTTACTCCAAAATCAGAAATTGCTGGTGAAATGGGAGAGTTTCAAATAGGACTTCAGGCTCGTTTAATGAGCCAGGCACTTCGCAAACTTTCCAGTATTATAGCCAAAACTAATACTGCTGTTATCTTTTTAAATCAAACACGGATGAAAATCGGACAAGCGTTTGGAAATCCCGAGACTACTCCAGGTGGCTTGGCTCTAAAGTTTTATGCCTCAGTAAGAATCAATTTAAGAAGAATTGCTCAAATAAAATATGGAGACGAAATTATCGGTGGGCGTCACAAAGCCAAGATTGTAAAAAATAAAGTGGCCGCTCCTTTTAAAACAGCAGAGTTTGATATTTATTACAATGAAGGAATTTCTCGTGTCTCAGATATTCTTAATTTGGCTCTAAAGAAGGGAATAATTAAAAGAAATGGAAGCTGGTTTCAATATCAAGGTAAAAAGATAGGACAAGGAACAGAAGCCGTAAGAAAATTTTTAAAAGAGAATACCGATACAGCAAAAGAAATAGAAAAGGCTATAATGGATGCAGAGACTAAAGAATAAAGTAAAATAAGCAAAAAACAAAAATGCTCAAGACAAGCATTTTTTTATTTTTGCGAAAAACAATTGCGGTTATTTTGGGACAAAAGGCAAAAGTCCTAAAAACCTCGCTCTCTTAATAGCTTTTACTAATTGTCTCTGATGTTTAGAACAAAGCCCAGTTTTTTTTCTAGATTTTATTTTAGCCATTCCTGAAATGAATTTCTCAAGCAGTTTTCTATCCTTGAAATCTATCTCTTTTAGATTACGCTGGCAAAAATAACAAATACTTTTCATATTGGTTGAAAATTTTTAATATAATTTAAAAAGGTAAATCTTTTAAATCAATTTCTTCTTCTGTTTCTTGACTTGGGTTTTGTTTTTGGTTTTCTTTGCTATCTTGAGACGCTTCTTGAGCGTTTGAAGTATTAGATGAAGAATTTTTTCGTAAAGAGCCTGCGTCTTCCTCAATAATTGGAATTTCTTCTGTAACAATATCTTGTGCAGTTGTGGTTTTTTCGGCAGCACGAGGACCAAGTTGCATTTTTTCAGCGATTATTTCTGTTCTGTATTGATTATTGCCAGAAGGGTCTTGCCAACTTCTTGTTTGGAGCCTTCCTTCGATTAACACTAAAGATCCTTTAGTAAGATATTGGGAAGCAATTTCGGCTAGTCTTCTCCATAAGACAACGCTGTGATATTGAGTTTCTTCTTGCTTTTTGCCACTTTCTCTATCGGTCCATACACGATTAGTGGCTATTCTTATACTACATACTGGTTGTCCTGCCGGAGTGCTTCTCAAGACAGGGTCCGCTGTTAATCTGCCTACCAAAAAAACTTTGTTTAAGTACATAACTATTTTCCTAAAATTTCTTCAAGCTTTTTATCTATGTCTTTTAATTCGGCCTTTTTTTGTGGTTGTTTTACTTTTGGTTTTTCTTTCTTTGTTTCAGGGGTTTTTGGCTTTTTTCTAATAAAAAGAAGGAAACGTAGGATTTCTGAATTAGATTTTAGTTTCTTATCAAAATTTTGAATCTCTTCTGGCTTCAAATAAAATACTATGCTCGCAAGGTAAGCCTGCTCCCTTTTCTGAATCGGGTAACTTAGATTAATTTTTTCTGGATCTTTTAGCAAATCCAAAAGTCCTCCCTTTTCTTGAATAAGAGAAATTAATTCTTGATGTAATTTTTTTGCATCTTCCTCTGATAAATCAGGAGAAATTAAATAAGCCAATTCGTAGTATCTCATATTTATAGATTTGATTATATTTTAAATTCTATTATATCGCCATCTTGTACTTGATAATCTTTCCCCACTATCTTTATTTTGCCTGTCTCCTTGGCTTCATTCCAGGAGCCGGCTTTAAGAAATTCTTCCCAGGAAATTACCTCTGCTTTAATAAATTTTTCTTTAAAATCAGAATGAACTTTCTCTGCCGCTTCTGTTATTTTTAGGCCCTTTTTGAGTGGCCAAGCCCGTGCCTCTTTTTTGCCGGCGATAGTGAAAAAAGTTATTAAGTCACCAACATTATAGCAAGCTCTGATTAAATAATCAAGGTTTGATTTTAATCCTAACTCTTTTCTTTCTTCTTCTGAAAGTTCGGAGATTTCTTCTTCTAACTTTAGATTAAGTACTAAATCTTGAGAGTTTTGGTTTATTTCTTTGTTGGTATTATAAAGATAAATTATCGGCTTTTGAGTTAAGAACAAAAACTCCTTTATTGAATCCTTCTCTTCGTCACTAAGTTCTAGTTCGGCGACTCTTTTTTCTTCTGAAAGCCCTTTTTTTATTTTTTCTAAAACTTCTTTCTTTTTTTTGGCTTCTTTATCGTTTGCTTTTATCTTTTTTTCTATTTTCTCTAGAATATTTTCTGTAGTTTCTAAGTCTTTTAGAATTAACTCTGTTTTTATAATCTTGATGTCTCTTTCTGGATCAAGGTTTTTTTCTACATGCTCAACTTTTGTATTTTGGAAATCTCTTACTACTTCTAATATGATTTTGCACTCTCGAATCTGAGCAAGAAATTGGTTTCCTAAACCTTCGCCTTTATGAGCTTCTTTTACTAATCCGGCAATATCTACAAACTCAATAAAGGCAGGAGTTATCTTTTGAGAAGAGGCGACTTCTGCAATTTTCTGAAGGCGAGGATCAGAAACAGGAACTTTTCCTACGTTAGGCGAGATAGTAGTAAAAGGATAAGAAGCAATCTCTACACTCTTTTTTGTGAGAGCCTTAAACAAAGTAGATTTGCCCGCGTTGGGCAAGCCGACAATTCCTACTGAAAAAGACAT
>CAYMMJ010000009.1:0-14769 GCA_964391535.1 uncultured Candidatus Saccharibacteria bacterium | reverse complement strand
GGTTTGAAGAAGAATGGCCTTCAATGAAGACTCCTAAGATGGATATTTATGAAAAGGACGGAAAAGTGATAGCCGAAGTGGAACTACCTGGTGTAGATCCAAAGAATATAGAAGTAGAGGTTAAAAACAATATCCTCAAAGTAGAAGCTAAGAGTGAAACATCGAAAGAGGAAAAAAAGAAAGGATACTATCGAAAAGAGTTGTCGCGAGGTTATTTTCAGAGAGCTGTTCCGTTGCCTGTAGAGGTGATCGATGAGAAGGCGGAGGCTGACTATGCGGATGGGATACTGACCATTACTATTCCTAAAGCGAAGCCCGAAAAGAAAGAAAAAGCAAAGAAAGTAAAAATTAAGGTTAAAAAATAATAGAGGCTGAATTCTGCCGACTATTTAAATTATTTATAGTCGGCGGCATTCGGTCTTTATAAGTAAAGTAATAAATTAAAATTAATTTTTTTAAAAAATATGGCAAAAATATTAGGCATAGATTTAGGTACAACTTTTTCGGCAATGGCTGTTGTTGAAGGAGGGGAGCCGCGTATTGTAGAAAATAAAGAAGGTGCGAGAACTACCCCTTCAGTTGTTGCTCTGTCAAAAAGCGGAGAGATACTAGTAGGTATAACAGCGAGGCGTCAACAGATTACTAATCCCAAAAACACTATTTTTTCTATAAAAAGACTTATAGGACGAAGGTTTAGTGATTCAGAAGTTCAACGTGATAAGAAGCTTCTTCCTTACGATATTAGGGAAGCCTCAGATGGAGGAGTGGAAGTTAAGATGGGAGAGAAGTGGTATAAACCAGTAGAGATTTCTGCAATGATTTTACAAAAATTAAAGAGAGATGCAGAAGAAAAATTAGGAGAAAAAATCGAGGAAGCAATTATCACTTGTCCTGCTTATTTTGATGATTCGCAAAGGAAGGCTACAAAAGTAGCAGGTGAGATTGCTGGTTTTAAAGTAAGAAGAGTTATCAATGAACCAACAGCCGCTGCCCTTGCTTATGGTTTGACTAAAAAGAAAAATCAACAGATTGTGGTATATGATTTTGGAGGAGGAACTTTTGATATTTCTATATTAGATGTTGGCGAAGATACAGTCGAAGTAAAAGCCACGGGCGGTGATACTCATCTTGGGGGTGACGATTTCGACCGGAAGATAATGGATTGGCTGGTAGAACAATTTAAAAAAGATCAAGGAATTGACTTGTCTAAGGATAATCTTGCTCTTCAGAGATTAAAAGAAGCCGCCGAGAAAGCAAAAATTGAGCTTTCTACTACCTTAGAGACAGAAATTAATCTTCCTTTTATTACTTCTGATTCGTCTGGGCCGAAACATCTTTATTACAAATTGAGCAGAGCTCAGTTTGAGAATCTAGTAAAAGAATATATAGATAAATCAATTGATCTAGTAAAACAAACCTTGAAGGAAGCAGAATTAGAACCCAAAGATATCGAGGAAGTAGTGTTGGTGGGAGGACAGACAAGAACTCCCAAAATTAGAGAAGAAATAAAAAGGTTGTTTGGTAAAGAAGCTTGTCAAGGAATTAACCCCGATGAAGTGGTAGCCATAGGTGCAGCAGTAGAAGGAGGAATTCTTCAAGGAGAAGTAAAAGATGTATTGCTTTTAGATGTTACTCCTCTATCTTTAGGAATCGAAACCTTTGGGGGTGTGAATACTGTTTTGATTCCCAAGAACACTACAATCCCTACTTCCAAGACTCAGATTTTCTCTACAGCCGCTGATAATCAAACATCTGTTGAAATCCATGTTCTTCAGGGAGAAAGACCAATGGCGTCGGACAATAAGACATTGGGAAAGTTTATTTTGGACGGAATTCCTCCCGCCCCACGAGGCGTTCCTCAGATTGAAGTTACCTTTGATATTGACGCAAATGGAATTCTGCAAGTATCAGCAAAAGACAAAGCCACAGGTAAAGAACAATCAATTAGAATTGAAGGATCGTGCGGTGTGTCAGAAGAAGAAATTGAGAGAATGAAGAAAGAAGCAGAACTTCATGCCGAAGAAGATAAAAAGAAACAGGAATTAATTGAAGTAAAGAATAAAGCCGACACTCTAATTTATGCGGCAGAGAAAGCGCTTAGAGATAATGCTGATAAAATTTCTGAGGATATTAAAACAGAAATTAAACAAAAAATAGAAGAGTTAAAGAAATCAAAGGAAGGCAGCAATAAAGAAGAAATAGAAGCTAAAACCTCTGAACTTTCTCAAAGCCTGCAGAAGGTAGGAACCGAGCTTTATAAGAAATCTCAAGAAGAACAAAAAGGAAAACAAGGAGACAATAAAGGAAATGATTCAGACGCTCAAGAAGGAGAATATAAAGAGAAATAACATTAAAATTTATGAAAGATTATTATAAAATCCTTGGCGTTTCCAAGAATGCTTCACAAGACGAGATTAAAAAAGCTTACCGCAAGTTGGCTCATAAATATCATCCTGATAAAGGAGGAGACGAAAAGAAGTTTAAAGAAATAAACGAGGCATATCAGGTTCTTTCTAATAAAGAAAAGAGAGCTCAATATGATAAATTTGGTCGTACTTTTGAAGGAGCATCTCCAGGAGGCGGGGGCTTTGGGTTTGATTTTTCAGGATGGCAGGGAAGAGAAGGCGGTTTTGATTTCGAGTTCGGAGATTTAAGCGATGTGTTTGAGGAATTTTTTGGGGGAGGTTTTTCGGCTAGAAAAAAAGACTTAAAAAGAGGAAAGGATATTCAAGTTGATATTGAAATGGACTTAGAAGATGTGTTGAGGGATCAACAGAAAGAAATTCTTTTGAGAAAATATATAGTTTGTCCTCGTTGTCAAGGAACAGGAGCAGAGCCCGGGACTCGACTAAACGAATGTTTTTCTTGCAGAGGAACAGGACAAGTTCAACAAATTAAAAAGACATTTTTTGGAACGGTTACGCGCTATGTAGTTTGTCCTGAGTGTGGAGGAGAAGGTTTTCGTCCTGAGAAACCATGTAATGTTTGTAAGGGAGAGGGAAGGATAATGGGCGAGGAAAGAATAACTATGACTATTCCTGCTGGTGTTGATTCTAACCAAGTATTAAAAGTTAAAGGAAAAGGAGATGCGGGAAGAAAAAAGGGAGCAGCCGGGGATCTTTATCTAAGGATTTTTATTAAAAAACATCCTCTTTTTGAAAGAAGGGGAGATGATCTTTATATAGATATTCCTATTTCTTTTTCTCAAGCAACCCTAGGAGACGAGATAGAAATCCCAACCCTTGAGGGTAAAAAAATTATTTTAAAAGTACCCGCAGGAACTCAATCAGGGAAAGTTTTCAGGATTTCAAGGAAAGGAATTCCTCATTTTGGTGGCTTTGGTAGAGGAAATCTTTATGTGAAACTCTTGATAAAAACTCCTCAGAAATTAACCAAGAAACAAAGAGAACTTTTGGAAAAACTTAAAAAAGAAGGTATCTGATAAATTTTAGTAAAATCTTTTGTTGTATACCAAAAAATCGCCTCCGGCGATTTTTTGGTAATATCGTTGGTAAATAAATTTTTATATCTCACCAACTTTTTGCTTCATAATGAGGTTTTTTATTTTTTCTGGGTGAGGTAAGTGATTAAAGAAAAACTTGTCTACGGCTCCCGCGCTTTGAATTTCTATATCTCCGTAATTCAGAAGTTGTGCAAAAAAGTCCATTATCTTGACCGAAATATCCTGAATATTTTTTAATTGGATTTCATTGATTACGTGTTTGAATAATCCCCGTTGTTCGTTTTCAATTATTCTCTTATTGGTTATAATAACAGTGTTTAAAGAATACATCGTAACTAAATAGAATCCAAGATTCCAGAGAATTAAAAAAATTACACTAACGATAAATTCCCAGAGAGAAGAAAATCTTTCCCACCAAGAAAAAGAACTTAGCCAAAAAGTCAAAACTATCACCAATAGTGCTGTTAGAAAAACGAAGAAGAGTGGAAGTGCTAAGAATATCCAATGTTTTCTCGTTACTAATATAGTAGTTTCTCCGGGCAGTTGCCCTTCAAAGCTATTTTTTGAAAAAGTAAAAATAGACATTACTTAATTCTAATTATATTTACCCAATCTATTTTGAGGTAAGTAATGATTGCTATTGAAAAAAGAACAAAGGATCCGATAAAAAAAATAAGAGCCATCCTTTTTGGTTTAGTTCCTACTCCAAATCTTATAAGGTGGTAAATGATAGCAAAAGTGTACCAAGAATAAATTGCTAACACTGTTCCTAAGACAGCAAAGAAGATATTGATTTTCATGGTAGATATTATGAGATTATATCATATTTTAGATAAAATTTGAACATATGAAAGAGAATATAATTCCTATATACAAAGACAAGGGATCTAGTTCTCATGATATAGTAAATGAAATTCGTGCAATTACTCAAAAAAAGAAAGTGGGTCACGCGGGAACCTTAGATCCTCTTGCACGAGGAGTGATTGTAGTTGGCATTGGAAGAAAAGCAACACGTCTTCTTTATAAAATTGTAGACAAAGAAAAAGAATATATTGCTGTGATCAAATTAGGGTGGAGAAGTGATACAGACGACAGAGAAGGGAAAAAGGAAAAGGTTAAAATTACAAGTATTCCCACAGAAGAAAATATCTTAAAAGTTTTAGATTCTTTTGTAGGATTTATTTATCAGAGACCGCCGGTATTTTCTGCGATTAAGATCTCCGGAATACCAGCATATAAATTGGCTCGTCAAGGAAAAAAAGTTGTATTACCAAAAAGAAAGATTTACATTGAAGAAATCAAATTAATTAGTTATAATTGGCCCTATCTAAAGGTAAAAATTGTTTGCGGTAAAGGTGTTTATATCAGATCGCTGGCGCGAGATATAGGGAAAAAACTTAGCACAGGAGGGTATCTCTTTGATTTGGAGAGAACTAGAGTAGGAGAGTTTAAAAAAAAGGATGCTTTAACAATTTCTGAATTTAGGAAGTATTGGAAGAACAATTCAAAGAGTTGATTTTGTTTTTTGGGAATGTTAAGATAAAAAATCAGCCTCCGTAACTCAACTGGCAGAGTAGCGGCCTTTTAAGCCGATGGTTGGAGGTTCGAGTCCTCCCGGAGGCACTTTTATTTTTGTTTCTATAGACTATTCCAGCAAAATTTGTTATATAAAATTAATATGAAACGGTATAAATTTTTTCTTTTTGTTGTCGGTGTTTCTCTAATAATTGCGAGTTTTAGTAGCGGTTTTTTTCTTGGAAAATCTACAGTTAAATGTAGAGTTTGTCCTCCTGAAAATGTAGATTTTTCTTTATTTTGGGAGGCATGGAACCAGGTTCATCAAAAATTTGTAGACCACAAAAAGTTAGAGGTTCAAAAAATGATATATGGTGCTATTTCGGGGATGTTAAAAAGTTTAGATGATCCTTATACTGTTTTCTTTGAACCCAGAGATTCAAAGGTGTTTTCTGAAGATATTTCAGGAAAGTTTGAAGGAGTAGGAATGGAAATCGGAATAGTAAAAGGAGAACTTCAAGTTATAACACCGCTGGAGGGAAGTCCTGCGCAGAAAGCAGGTTTACTTGCGGGAGATAAGATAGTCAAGATAGACGGAAAACCTTCTTTAAATATTTCAGTGGAGGAGGCGGTTAAGTTGATCAGGGGCTCGAGAGGAACAGAGGTGACTTTGACTATTGCAAGAGAAGGATGGGAAGACACGCGAGATTTTACTATTAAAAGAAATGTAATAGAAATACCTTCTCTTAAGTGGGAAATAAAAGACGAAGACATTGCCTATATCAGACTTTATCACTTTACCCAGTTAGCAAGCTATGATTTTAACAAAGCATCAAAAGAGATTTTAAAGAGCCCTGCCAAAAGAATAATCTTAGACCTAAGAAATAATCCCGGTGGATATCTTGAAGTAGCACGTAATATTGCAGGATGGTTTTTGAGAGATGGAGACCTTGTAGCAATAGAAGATTTTGGAGGTAAACAGCCGGCTGAAGAATACAGAACAAGAGGTCGTGGTTCTTTTTACGATTATCCGATAGTGTGTTTAATTAATAAAGGAACTGCATCTGGGGCTGAGATTTTAGCAGGTGCTTTGAGAGACGACCGCAATGTGATTTTGATAGGGGAGAAGTCTTTTGGAAAAGGTTCTGTCCAAGAATTAGTGCGTTTGAGTGACGGTTCTAGTTTAAAAATTACTGTAGCAAAATGGCTTACCCCAAAAGGGAAATCAATTTCAGAGGTTGGTCTTGAGCCAGATATAAAAGTGGAAATGACCGAAGAAGACTACAAAGAAGGAAGAGATCCACAACTGCAGAAAGCTATAGAAGTGATAAAAGGGCTCTAGGAATAAAAGATTGATGCTCTTTCTTTTGTTTGTTATAATAATATAATTACAACTGGAAACATATGAAAGTCATATTATTAAAAGATATAGACAAATTAGGAGAAAAATATGAAGTCAAGGAGGTCAAGGACGGTTATGCTCGCAATTTTTTGATTCCGAATAAGTTAGCAAAGCTGGCTACCAAGAAGAATCTGGAATGGCTTGAGAAGCAAAAGGAAATAGAGGAGGAGAAAGCAGAAGAAGAGTTAAAACAGGTGCAAAAGAAGGTTGCATCAATAGATGGTCAGGAAATTGTTTTTCCTGTAAAAATAGGAGAAAACGATCAATTGTATGAATCGATAACGGCTCAAAAAGTTTCGGAGAAATTGAAAGAATTAGGTTTTGATATTACTAAGAACCAAATTGAAATAAGAGAACCAATTAAAGAAATAGGGGAGTTTCCAGTTAAGATTAATTTCAAACACAATCTAGAAGCAGAAATTAAATTGATAATCACGCCGGAGAAAGAGCAGTAATGGTATGGCTCGATATATTTTCATCATCGGTGGTGTGATGTCTGGCATCGGTAAAGGAATCGCAACGGCATCCATTGGCAAGATTCTTCAAGCCAAAGGGTATAGAGTAACAGCAATTAAGATCGACCCTTATGTTAATGTCGATGCCGGAACAATGAATCCCATCGAACATGGTGAGATTTTCGTAACTAAGGATGGTGTGGAATGTGATCAGGATATTGGAAATTATGAAAGATTCTTAGATGAAGAGCTTACTACCGATAATTATATTACTACAGGGAGAGTTTATCAGGCAGTAATCCAAAGAGAAAGAAATTTAGAGTATGGAGGACGCTGTGTGGAAGTTGTGCCTGATATTCCCAATGAGACAATTTCTCGTATAAAAAAAGCGGCAAGGAAAACGAAGGCCGATTTTGTTTTAATAGAGATAGGAGGTACTGTAGGAGAATATCAAAATATGTTGTTTCTTGAAGCAGGAAGAATGATGAAATTACACGATCCGGATAAAGTTATGTTTGTTCTTATAACGTATTTGCCGGTTCCCGATACCATAGGAGAAATGAAGACGAAACCTACTCAACAGGCAGTAAAGTGGTTGAATATGGCAGGAATTCAGCCATCTATTATTATAGCTCGAAGCAAGTTTCCTTTAGATCAGCCAAGGAAGCGCAAAATTTCTGTCTTTTGCAATGTAGATATAAAAGATGTTATTTCGTCTCCCGACATAGAGTCAATATATGAAATACCTGTTAATTTTGCCAAAGAAGGGCTTGGGAACCGTGTTCTGAATAAATTTGGGTTGCGTTCAAAACACTACTCTAAAAAAGGATTAAAAGATTGGGAGAAGCTTGTGAGAGTTATTAAAACAGCAAAGAAAGTGGTGAAAATTGCAATGGTTGGAAAGTATTTTGAGACAGGAAAGTTTACTTTGATGGATTCTTATATCTCCATCATAGAAGCAATAAAACACGCGTCTTGGTATTTTAAGAGAAAGCCAGAAATTCAATGGTTATCGGCGGAAGCGTATGAAAAAGATCCTAAGGCAGTGAGAGAACTTAGAAAATTTGATGGCGTTATTGTTCCTGGGGGATTTGGTACTAGAGGTGCCGAAGGTAAAATAAAAGCTATTGAATTCTGCAGAACTTATAAGGTTCCTTATCTTGGTTTATGTTTTGGAATGCAATTGGCAGTGATAGAATTTGCGCGTCATGTAGCAGGAATCAAAGATGCTAGTTCAGCAGAATTTAGTTCAAACAGCAAGAACAATGTAGTAGATATAATGCCCGAGCAAAAAGTTTTACTTCGTGAAAAAAGATACGGAGCAACGATGAGATTGGGAGATTATCTATGTAAAATAAAAAAGGGTACAATTTCGTTTAGAGCCTATCAAAAAGATATTGTCGTGGAACGTCACAGACACCGATACGAATTTAACGATTCATTTCGGCAAGTTTTAGAGAAAAAGGGATTAGTAATAGCGGGCATCAATCCTGAGAGAAACTTGGTTGAGATTATTGAACAAAAAAATCACCCATTTTTTGTGGGCACTCAGTTTCATCCCGAGTATAAGTCAAGACCTATCCGACCCCACCCGTTATTTAGAGAATTTATCAGGGCTTGTTGCAGAAAAAGATCCTAACATAGAAAATATAAATGCAGAAAAGGTCCGTTGGGACCTCAAGGAGTGGAAAGGAAATTTTTTCTGCGTCATTCTACATTTACAACCTTAACTTTTTTCCGGGAGTTGTCGAATTTTCTTTTATTCTTGGTAGTAAACTTCACTTTTCCTTCTTTTAAGGCATATAAGGTATCGTCGGTTCCGCGTTTTACGTTTTTGCCTGCTAGAAACTTTGTCCCTCGCTGTTTTATAATAATCATTCCAGGTTTTACAGTTTGACCTTCAAATATTTTTACTCCCAGATATTTGGGTTTAGAGTCTCTTCCTAATTTTGTTGTTCCTGATGATTTTGTCTTTGACATATATAAATTATGTTATCAGATTTGAAAAAATTTGTCAAAAATAATAAAATAGATATAATACTATTGGGAGCCATTGTTTTGATTTCATTAGCGTCATTTGGTTTGGGTTATATAACCGCAAAACTGTCGGAGAAAAAGCCTTTAGAAATACAATATCAATATGAAAAAGAAAATGTCAAGTAAAAAAAGAGAAAAAGATAAAATGCCAACGCATATCGTTTTACTTCCTGATGGAAACCGTAGATGGGCAAAAGAAAGAGGGTTGCCTACTATTCATGGTCATTTGGCAGGATTTGAGAATATAAAAAGATTTTGCGTTTGGTGTCAGAAAAGAGGAATAAAAGTTCTTACGGCTTTTGGTTTTTCGATTGAAAATTGGAATAGACCAAAGAAAGAAGTTAAATATCTCCTCGAACTTCTGGAAAGAGGCTTTAGAGAAGAGTTAGAGCGGTATTTAAAAAAGGAAGAGGGAAATTCAATGTTAACTAAAAGAGCAAGAGTTAGAGTGATTGGTCAAAAAGAAAGATTGCCTAAAAGTTTACAGGAAGCAATAAAAAAAGTAGAAGACTTAACAAAGAATAATAAAGAATATTTTCTTAATCTTGCTGTAAGTTACAGTGGACGTTGGGATATTGTTGAAGCGGCAAAAAGAATCATTAAAGAGAAAATTCCTCCGGGGAAGATAACCGAAAAGTTATTTGAGAAGTACTTGTCTACTTTCGGTTTGCCGGCGCCTGATTTAGTGATTAGAACAAGTGGAGAAAAGCGTTTTTCTAATTTTTTGCTTTGGCAGTCGGCATATTCAGAGCTTTATTTTTCTGACAAGTATTGGCCTGATTTTGGAGAGAAAGATTTTGATAAGGCGCTGAAAGAATATGCGAGACGTCAAAGAAGGTTTGGAAGGTAATTAAATCGCAATATATGTTTGAGAAATTTTCAAGAGAACAAATCATTTTAGGAGTGACTGTAATCGCCGTGATAGTGATTATTTTTGTTGTTGTGAAATCTCTAATGCCATCACCGCCTCCTCCTGAAAAAACAGAAATAAAAAAGGAGCCTGTATATGAAGTTGAGATTGGAAATGTCAAGTTTTCCTTGAAGGAGGTAAAAGATAGAGGGAACATTCTTCCTGCATCGGAAGGTAAATCTCCGTATAATAAAAAAGATCTTACTACCACAGAAAGATTTATTCAGGTTACAATAGAAGCCCAGAATATAGGGAAAGATGATATTAGAGCAGGATCGTGGGATATAGGTGATTTAGTGGATAGTCAAGAAAGGAAGTTTCATTACAACCGGGGATTCGATAACTGGATTCCTGAAGGAAGTGAATGCGGAGCAATTCTTAAGCCTGGGTTTGCGCCAAAAAGTTGTACTAAAATATATGAGGTAGCAAGAATTTCTTCGGGATTGAAAATTACTGTTTCTTTACGTCAAGGAGGTTCTCGTTATATTGATTTAGGAATATAGATTAAAAATGTAAAATATAATGTTTTTTATTCCAGGAATAGTGCCTGGAATTTTTAGAATTATATTATTGCTTTATGAAAAATATTCGCAATTTTGCCATTATTAGTCATATTGATCATGGTAAGTCAACTTTAGCTGACAGGCTTCTGGAAATTACCAAAACTGTTCCAAAAGAGAAGATGCGGGATCAATTGCTAGATCAGATGGATTTGGAAAGAGAGAAGGGGATAACGATTAAACTTCAGCCGGTGCGAATGGAGTATAGAGGTTATGTGCTGAATCTTATTGATACTCCCGGTCATATAGATTTCTATTCAGAGGTTGAAAGATCGCTGAGAGCCGTTGAGGGTGTAGTTTTGCTTGTTGATGCCACTCAAGGAATTCAAGCTCAAACCTTAACTAATCTTTACCTTGCCAGAAAGCAAGACCTGATTATAATTCCAGTAATTAATAAAATTGATTTACCAAATGCTTCTATAGAAGAAACAGAGCAGGAACTAATTAATCTTCTTAACGTAGAAAAGGAAAAAATAATAAAAATCTCCGCCAAAACTGGAGAAAACGTAGAGCAACTTTTAAAAGAAATTATAACTCGCATTCCTCCACCAAAAGGAAATTTGTCATCTCCTCTAAAAACTCTTGTTTTTGACTCATTATATAATCCTTTTAAAGGAATAATTGCTTATGTCAGAGTACTTGAGGGGATCCTTAGAACAGAAAAGAATGAAATTGGGGTTTTCCGTCCTCAGATGACACCAGTGAAAGAACTAAAAGCAGGGGAAATTGGCTATATTGCCACTGGTCAAAAAGACTTACGGAAATATCTAGAAACCGTTGGATGGGAAAAGCCGCAACCTATGGTTTTTGCCAGTCTGTATCCTGCTAAAGAAGCAGATTTCAATTTATTAAAAGAAGCCATTAATAAGTTAAGATTAAATGATGCCGCTCTTTTTTTTGAAGAGGAGGCATCTCCTGTACTAGGAAGAGGATTTAGATGCGGCTTTTTGGGCATGCTTCATTTAGAGGTGGTAGTGGAGCGTCTAAAAAGAGAATATCAACTTGATCTACTAGTTACTGTTCCTCAAGTAGAATATGAAATATCCAAAAAAGAAAGAATAGTAAAAGAGCCGTGGGTAAATTTAAAAATTATTACTCCTCAAGATTATCTTGGTCGAGTAATGAAACTTCTGAAACAACTTCGAGGAGAGTATAAAAAAACAGAATATTTAAGCAAGGAGCGTCTTATTATAGAATATGATGTTGCTTTGGTGGATATCCTGACTAATTTCTACGACAGGTTAAAAAGCGCAAGTTCTGGATATGCTTCGATGATATATACTCCTATTGGAACAAGAGAAGCAGATTTAGTGAAATTGGAAGTGTTTGTGGCGGGCCAGTGGGTTTCTAATCTTTCTCAGATTGTTCCAAGAGAATATGCTCAAAAAAAAGCCAGAAAGTTAGCAGTTTCACTAAAGGAATTAATTCCCAGACAAAATTTTGCGGTACCTATTCAAGTTGCTTTAGGTGATATATTTAGAGACGAGAAACCCCAGAAGCCAAGCAAGAGCGGAATTATTGCCAGAGAGACAATCCCTGCTTTGAAGAAAGACGTTCTCGCGCCTCTTTATGGCGGAGATTATACACGCAAGAGAAAATTACTTCAAAAGCAAAGAAAGGGCAAGAAAAAACTTGCCGCTCGCACAAAAGTCAATATTCCAAACGAAGTATTTATAAAACTTTTAAGGAGACAATAATTACTTACTTATTACTTTCTTTAGTTTTTTTATATAATCCGTTGTTTTGGGATTTATCTTTTTTTCTTTTGCTAAAAAATAAGATACAAAATCTCCGAAAAGAATTAAATAGAGAATTCTTTCTATTCTTGTTTCTCCTTTTGCTTTAATCTCAAGTGTATAAGTTTTTTGGTTGATTATTTTTTTTATTCCTTCAATAAGGTTCTTTATTTCTTTTTTCTCTTTTTGATCGCGCAAAAAGATTAAAGTGAATTTTTTATTTAGTTGTCTCCAGCTTTCTATTTCATTATGTGCTAACTCAGGCAAAGTTTTGCTTTCAGATAAATGTTTGGAATTCTCGCTCAACTGGCTTTCCCACCTAAAACTTACTGAAAAATACTGACTGCATATTATAGGGAATGTTTTTTTAATTTTTTTAGCGATAGTCATTGCTTTTTTTTCTATTTTGGGAACCTCTTTTTTAAGAAAGCGGAATGATAAATTATTTTTTTGTAGCAGATTCAAAGTTTTAAGCACTTGAATTAAAGTTCCAAGCAAAAAAGGAAGACTTTCGCGTGGTAAGAAATTTTTTGGGATTTCTATGGCGACGACTTTTGCCTTTTTTGCTTCTTTTCTAAGCTTTCCTCCGGAGGTTATCACGATAATTTTGGCTTTTTTCTTCAAACCTTGATAGAACTGACTTAACGTTTCTTTAGTATTGCCAGAATAACTAATACAAATCAGTAAAGTATTTTGATTAACCCAAGAAGGAAGAGAATATCCTTTTGATGTTTCTAATGGAGTTTTTAGAAAAAAAGCGTCTTTTGCCACTATGCCGGCAATAGCAGAACCTCCCATTCCCGCGATTACAATATTGTGTACTTTTTTATATCTAGAAGGAAGAGAAAAACCATTTTTAATTCTTTCTTCCAGAAAAAAAGGAAATTTTCTTAAATTTTCAAGCATATTTTTTAGTTATTGTTGATATTAATTTATTATAGTAAGTTCTTGACACGAAGGGAAGTCTTAATTAATATAAAAAAGCTGGGAAGGATTGTCTCGTCCTCACCACCTATATAGATTTTTTAAAAACTCCTTCCCAGCCCTCTAGTTAGTTTTATTTGTCCTTTATAGTATTATTTATTTTGCAATATATGGGTATCCTAAGATACCTTTTTTTGTTAAAATAAAAGAATCAATTAATATGACCAGAAAATTAAAGATATATATTGCTTTTTTAATTGTTTTATTTCTAGGACTTTTTCTTTGGTATGAAGAGGAAGAAATTTTTAACATCTCTAGTCAGGTTCAGCAAAAAATAGAAGAAAAAGCTGTCGAGTTTATAGTTAAAGAGGCTAAAAAAAGAATTTCAGCACCGCCACCTCTTTTATCCTATAAAGATTCTTTAGAGTCTAGTCTTACACGAAAGGGAGTTATTCAGTGGACAAATATTCAAAGAGAAAATAATGGTCTCCCAGCGTTGCGGGAAAATTCTTATCTTGACGCTTCAGCTGAAGCGAAGTTGAAAGATATGTTTAAAAATCAATATTTCGCTCATTATTCAACCTCGGGTATAGGAGTAGGGGATTTAGCTCAGGAGTATGGATATGAATTTATCTCTATTGGTGAAAATCTAGCTTTGGGAAATTTTAAGAATGATCAAGATTTAGTTCAGGAATGGATGGCAAGCCCTCCTCATAGGAGTAATATCCTAAACTCGCGATATCAAGAGATTGGAGTAGCAGTAGGAAAAGGAACCTTTGAAGGAAAAACTACCTGGATTGCAGTCCAGCATTTTGGATTGTCTTTATCTACTTGTCCTCAACCAGAAGAAGGTTTAAAGGAAAAAATTGATACAAATCAGAGAGAACTTAATAAATTACAACTTATTTTAGAAAATCTTCAAGCAGAAATTAAAAATACAAAGCCTAAATGGGGAAGAGAATATAAAGAAAAAATATCAGAGTATAATAATCTTGTTCAGAGATATAATAAACTTCTTGATGAAACAAAGGTTTTGGTAAAGGAGTATAATAATCAAGTTACTGTTTTTAATAGTTGTGTCTCGGGTGGTCAATGATATTGTGCGACATTTGATATAAGGTAGATATAGAATCATAGAGCAAGAAGTTTTATAATTAAAATAGAATATTTACATAATCAATAGGGAAGGAAAATGTATAAAAAATCTGATTTTCCAATACCTGATCCAATACCTGATACAGGGACTTGTATAGTATGCGGGAAATGGACATACAGATATTGCAAAAAATGTGGAGCACCTGTTTGCTCTCTTCATAATTATTGTCCAAACTGTAGAGGAACAGAGTTTTATACTCAGAAATAATCTTATATAGATATAAATAAATATCCGAAGATTTTTCTTCGGTTTTTTATTGCAGCTTTTATAGGGAAGTAGTGATTTTTCCACTTGACAGGTGTTTTTAAGTAAGTTACTTTTAATATAGATATTGTCGCACAATATAGGTAAAGCGGATAATTTATAAACGATTAGAATAATTTTCCCCAAACCCAAAGATTTTAATAAATAGTTACTTCAAAGATTAATTAAAACAAATAAATATGAATATTATAACAGATTTTATTAAACTAATTTTAAAATTTGCGGGAGCACTTATTTTTCTGTTTATTTTTATATCGGGAGCCATTTTCTTTATAATATATGTTACCTCGAAGATCAGTGGGCAGAAACTTAAATGGGCCATCAAACCAAAACACGTAAAAGATGAA
>CAYMMJ010000008.1:3305-15324 GCA_964391535.1 uncultured Candidatus Saccharibacteria bacterium | reverse complement strand
ACAGAAAAGAGAACTTGATTTTATCACTCAAAAATTAGAGGAAAACATCAAAGAATCTCCTTTATTGTTCTCGTCTTATCTTTTGCTTGGAAGAGCTTATAATGTCTACGCGCGGATAGATTCTTCAAAATTAAAAAGGGCTGAGGAAGTTTTAGATAAAGCAATAGAAGTAAGTCCTAAAAATCAGCAAGGGTATTGGGCTCTAGCGCAGACTAAAATGTTTCAAGGAAAATTCGAAGAAGCATTTTCTCTTGCTCAAAAAGCAGTTTTGCTTGCTCCTCGAGCAAGGCAATCAAACTTGGTTATGGTTGATATGGGAGCAATTACGGCAAAATTTACAGGAAACTCAAAAATGCTCAAAGAAGCGATAACCACTGCTCTTGGTGTTAATTCTGATTGGGCGAAAGATATTCAACTTCTTTTAAATCAACGAGGAGTAGGGAAATCTCCATCTGAGTGAAGAAAAAGGTTGACAAACTAATTTGTTTTTGCTAATATATAACTGGTGAGTGTGACTCCGATTCTTAATCGGAGACTCCATTCTAAAGTCGGCATCGGACCTCACTCGAGCGAGGTCCGATGCTTTTTTCTTGCTTTGTTGGCTGAATTTTATATAATAAAAATGGACCGGGGGCCAGCACTCACCAAAGACTTAGAATTGGAGTCAACTCTCCCGGTCCTTTTTATAAGTTCTACAATGAGTATAGAAAAAGAACTCAAGGGAATTAAAAAAGATATTTTGCTGGCACCTTATACTACTTTCAAAATAGGAGGTCCTGCAAAATATTTTTTTGTAGCTAGTTCCAAACAACAAGTAATTAAAGCCATTCAGCAAGCCCGTCATTACAACTTGCCTTTCTTTGTTTTTGGAGAAGGGAGTAATCTTTTGGTTTCTGATAGAGGTTTTGATGGTTTGGTGATAAGGATCCAAAATTCCAAGATAAAAAAGAAAGATTCAGAAATTATTGCGGACGCAGGAGCAAGACTAAATCAATTACTTGCTGTTGCAAAAAATTCAGAACTATCAGGTATTGAGTGGGCTGCAGGTATTCCGGGAACTGTCGGAGGTGCGATAAGGGGAAACAGCGGAGCATTCGGAAAATCGATTAGCGATATCATAAAAAGAGTAGAAGTCTTAAACGTTGATTCAGGTGATATAAAAAATTACACAGAAAAAGAATGCCTTTTTGGCTATCGAGATAGCATTTTCAAAGAAAATAAAAATTTGATAATTCTTTCAGGTGAGTTTTTCTTTCAAAAAGCAAACAAACAAGCAATACAAGAAAAGATTAAAAGGTATTTAACCTATCGTAGAGAAAAGCAACCTATTGGCTTTTTTTCAGCAGGTTCTGTTTTCAAAAATCCAGAAGGATTCTCTGCAGGGAGGTTAATTGAGAAATGTGGCTTAAAAGGGGAAGTTAGAGGAGGCGCGAAAATATCAGAAAAGCATGCTAATTTTATAATAAATTTAGGCAAAGCCAAAAGCGAGGATGTTTTGTATTTAATTAAACTTGCCAAGAAAGAGGTTAAGGAGAATTTTAACATCGAGTTAGAAGAAGAGATCGAATTTTTGGGCTTTTAGTTTTTTTATTTTGAGTTATCCACCTTGACAGTGGATTTTAAAATGAGAAAATTAAATAATAAATCCATTTTGCAAATAGGCCGGTCGACTATTTGCGTATCAAAAAATTCCCAGGATTTTCAAAATTCCTGGAGGGATATAAATAAATGGCAAAGAAAAAGAAAACTACGAAGAAGAAAAAGACTACTAAGAAAAAGAAAGCCACAAAGAAGAAAAAAACTACCAAGAAGAGAAAGAAAAGAAAATAGATCGTAGCACGCCCCCTATTTATTTAACTTTATTTGGTAATATTGCCAAAAAAATCTTGTGCTTGTAGGGGGCGTATGTATTTCAAAAAAATATGAGGATTAAAATCGAAATTAAGAGCACAAATTTAGAGCTAACTCCATCTATTATTAATTATATAAAAGAGAAAATAGGCAGTTTGGAAAAGTTAGTCTTTAATATAGGTAGAGAATTGGATTCTTCTTTAAAATCAAAACCTGCTATTGAAGGATGGATAGAAGTAGAAAAAACAACACATCATCATCGTAAAGGAAAAGTTTTTAGAGCAGAATGTCAGATAAAACTTCCCGGAAAAAGTATTAGAGTAGAGTCTCTTAAAGAAGATTTGTTGTTAGCAATAAACGAGGTAAAAGATAATCTCCAGAGAGAACTCAAACAATACAAAGAAAAACAGATTGCTAAATCAAGAAAGTCAGTTCGTGGATTAAAAAAAACAAGAATTTCTTCTTTAGCTTCTTTTAAAAAAGAGTAAAATTATGTAGAACAACCAGATAGGAAGCTGAAGCAGCTAATTAAAGCTGTTTTTTTCTTGAAAGAAGGTAGATATTTTTATATAATAAAGCACTTCTTTCAATAATGTTATTATGTCGTTTTTAAATAAAATTTTTGGCGATGCCAATAAAAAATACTTGGAAAAAATTACACCATTGGTTGAGAAGATAAACGCTCTTGAAAGTAAATTCAAGGAGTTTTCTCAAGATGAACTTAGGCAGAAAACTCAAGAATTCAAAGAAAGAATCAAAAAAGGTGAATCGCTTGATGAGGTTTTACCAGAAGCTTTTGCTGTGGTTAGAGAGGCTTCTAAAAGAACTCTTGGTCAAAGACATTTTGACTGTCAGTTAATGGGGGGCATAGTTCTTCACCAAGGAAAGATTGCTGAGATGAAAACAGGAGAGGGTAAGACCTTAGCCGCCACGCTGCCTTTGTATCTCAACGCTCTAGAAGAAAAAGGCGCTCATCTTGTGACAGTTAATGACTATTTAGCAAGAAGGGATACTGTTTGGATGGGGCAGATTTATCATTATTTGGGCTTGTCAGTGGGCTGTCTTAATCATGAGCAGTCTTTCTTATATGACCCGGATTATAGAAAACCAGATGAAGAGAAAGATAAAGTTCGTGATGAACTCGGCTCTTTTAAAATAGTCGAGGATTTTTTGCGTCCCTGTTTAAGAAAAGAAGCATATCTTGCTGATATTACTTATGGCACAAATAATGAGTTCGGTTTTGATTACCTGCGAGACAATATGGTTTATGATTCAAAAGAAGAAGTTCAAAGAGGATTCCACTATGCCATAGTGGACGAAATAGATTCTATCTTGATTGACGAAGCAAGAACTCCTTTGATTATTTCTGCTCCTGCAGAGAAATCTACTGAAAAATATTATCAGTTTGCGAAATTAGTTGCTCGTCTTAAAGAAAATGAAGATTATACTATGGATGAGAGAATGAGGACGCCTACTTTTACCGAAAAGGGTCAAGAAAGGATTATAAGAGAACTTGGCTTTGACCCCTGGGCGAAAAGCGACATTATAACTGTCCATCAGTTAGAAGCGGCGCTTAAAGCAAGAGTTTTATTTAAAAGAGATAGAGATTATATAGTAAAAAATGGAGAGGTAATAATAGTGGATGAGTTTACTGGCAGGTTAATGCCTGGCAGAAGATGGTCTGGTGGTCTTCATCAGGCAGTAGAGGCAAAAGAGGGGCTTGAGGTAAAACCTGAATCACGTACCCTTGCTTCGATTACTTTCCAGAATTATTTTAGAATGTATAAAAAACTTGCTGGTATGACCGGAACAGCTGCTACTTCTGCCGAGGAGTTTGACAAAGTCTACAATCTGGAAGTTATTTCTGTCCCAACTAATAAACCGATGATAAGAAAAGACCTGCCCGATCGTGTTTATAGAACAAAAAAAGGTAAATTTAAGGCAATAATTGAAGAAGTTAAAAAAAGACATACTCTAGGTCAGCCGATTCTAATAGGAACAGGAGTTTTTGCTGCCAGAGAACATACCGAGGGAGCAATAGAAAAAAATCGAATCATAAAAAAACTACTTGATAGAGAAGGAATTCCTTGTCAAGTTCTTGATGCTACTAACAATGAAAAAGAAGGAGAGATTATTGCTCAGGCAGGAAGACTAGGACAAGTAACTGTGGCTACTAATATGGCTGGAAGGGGAGTGGATATTATTTTGGGAGGAAACCCTCCTAATTTAGAAGAAGCAAAAAAAGTAAAAGAATTAGGAGGACTTCATGTTATAGGAACCGAAAGGCATGAAGCCCGGAGGATTGATAATCAGTTAAGAGGAAGAGCGGGCAGACAGGGAGATCCGGGATCTTCTCAGTTTTTTGTTTCATTAGAAGACGACCTAATGCAGATTTTTGGGGGAGAAAGATTGAAATCGTTGATGGAGAGGTTAAATATACCCGAAGACCAGCCAATTGAGGCAAAGATGGTGTCGAACGCAATTGAATCTGCTCAAACAAAACTTGAAGGGATGAATTTCGACGCCAGGAAACATCTGTTAGAATACGATGATGTATTAAATAAACACAGAGAGACTTTTTATAAAAAGAGAAAGGAAATTCTCAGAGCCTTGCCTGAAGAATTACATAAAAAAATCATAGAGATGGTAAAGAAACAAGGTTTTTCAGAACAAGATTATCAGAAAAAAGAAGAAGAGGTAGGAAAGGAAAATATGCGTCAACTTGAGAGATTTGTTGCCCTACGCACTATGGATATGTTTTGGATGGATCATCTATATACCATGGAGCATCAACTTAAAGATTCGGTAAGATTAAGAGCTTATGGACAGCAGGATCCTTTGGTAGAATATAAAACAGAAGGTCATCGTCTTTTCCGACAATTTTTGGAGACAATAGAAGCTGCTATTGTTCAAAGTCTTCTTAAAGTTGAAGTGAAGAAAGATTCCAAGCCGTCTTTGGAACTTTCTCCCAGACCTTTAATTCAAGAAAACCAAAAAACATTTCCGGCGAAACAAAAAGGCGTTGTTGGACGCAATGATCCTTGTCCTTGTGGTTCTGGAAAAAAATATAAAAAATGTTGTTGGCCCAAATACGGTTAAAATATGTTTAATAAAATTTATCATTTCATTAAAAAAATCGTAAGTATATCTTATTTAAAAAGTCTTGTGCCCTATATTATTATAGCGTTTATCCTTTTTATCGTTGGTGCTTTCGCAGGATATTATTTTGCTAACTTGTATCCTTCTCGGGCGCAGGATTTAGTTTCTCTCCTAGAAAAGATATATAGTCCTATTCTGAAAGAAAGTAAATTTTCTCAAGTACTTTTTGTATTTCTTAAAAATGGATTTACTTCCTTTCTTGCTATAGTGTTAGGAGTTTTATTCGGAATCTTTCCTTTTGTTGTTTTGATAAACAATGGTGAGATATTAGGAATGCTGGCAAATATCGTTTTTAGAAATCACAGCACATTTTATTTTTTTGTTGGCATTTTGCCCCATGGGATTATTGAAATACCTTGCTTTTTGGTTTCTTCTGCGATAGGATTAAAAATTGGAAGGACAGTGATAAAGAAAGTTTTAAGAAAAGAAGTGAGCGTAGTCAGAGAACTTAATTATGGACTAAGATTTTTTTTGGTGTTGCTGGCATTCTTTTTTATTGCTGCTGTCATTGAAACATTAATTACGCCTGGATTGCTAAGAATTTATTAATCGTCTTGTCAAAGTAATTATGTTTTTCTTTCCTATAGGTTGTTTTGTTTTCTTGTTATTAATTCTATTTCTACCTGTTTTTTTCTTTCTGATATTTTTTAATATTATTAGTTTTAGTTTTGAGAAACTGGGTTTTTCTCCGGAAGCGACCTTCTTGATTATTTTTTTAATTTTGATAGGATCGGCTATAAATATACCTTTGACAAGTAAAAAAAGAGTCTATATTCAAAGGAGTTATTTTCTTGGATTTTTTCAAAGAAGAGAAATAGAATACCAAGGAGTTGCTGTGAATTTAGGAGGAGCCGTGATTCCTTTTAGTGTCTCAGTTTACCTTCTGGGCAGAGTTCCTTTGCAATCAACCCTGATAGCCACAATTTTGATGATTATTATATGTTTTAGTTTGGCGCGGGTTATACCAGGAAGGGGAATAGTTCTGCCAGCGCTCATTCCTCCTATTTTTTCAGCACTTTTTGCTTTGATTCTTGCTCCTGATTTTGCTGCTCCAGTGGCATTTATTTCTGGTGTGCTAGGGACGCTAATTGGAGCCGATGTGTTAAATATAAAGAAGGTGTTAAAAACATCGCCGGGAATGTTGTCTATTGGGGGAGCGGGAGTATTCGATGGAGTATTTTTAGTAGGAATTGTATCTGTTTTTCTTTGCGCTATCTAATATATGAAATCAAAAACTTATCTAACTTTATTTTTTGTTTTAGGGCTTGTTGTAATTGCTGGTCTTTTTGATTTGTCGATGATTGCTAAAAGACCTTTTCGGCTCGGACTTGATCTTCAAGGCGGGACACATTTAGTTTATCAGGCGGATTTGTCTCAAGTTGAGAAAAAAGAATGGGCCTCTACTATGGAAGGCCTGCGTGATGTGATAGAAAGAAGAGTAAATCTTTTTGGAGTTACAGAGCCTATAGTTCAAACAGAAAAAGCCAAAGATTCATGGAGGTTGATAGTTGAACTGCCGGGAGTAAAGGATGTTTCCGAGGCAATTAAAATGATTGGACAGACTCCTTATCTTGAGTTTAGAGAGCCAAAACCCAACTATGATGAGTTGGTTAAAAACAATCAAGATAAAATAGAATCGGGAGAAATGAAAATAGACGAACTTTTTCAGCCAACCTCTCTTACAGGAAAATATCTTAAAAAAGCTCAGGTGACTTTGGACCCAAACACTTATGAGCCGCGTGTTTCTCTTCAGTTTAATTCCCAAGGAGCAAAAATATTTGAGGATTTAACAGCGCGCAATGTTGGAAAACCTTTGGCAATTTATATTGATAATGTTTTGATTTCTGCTCCTGTTGTGAGAGAAAAAATATCTCAAGGAAAGGCTCAAATTACAGGGAGATTTACGCCAGATGAAGCAAAAAAATTGGCTCAAAACTTAAGCGCGGGAGCTCTTCCTGTTCCTATTAAGTTGATTTCTCAGGAAACTGTTGGTCCAACCTTGGGAGCTCTTTCTCTTCAGGAAAGTCTTAGAGCAGGAGCAATAGGTTTTTTGGCTGTTATTATATTTATGATAATTTTTTACCGTCTGCCGGGATTGTTGGCTTCTATTTCTCTAATTATTTACGTAGTCCTGGCACTGGCTCTTTTCAAAGCAATACCTGTTACTTTAACATTAGCAGGAATTGCTGGTTTTATTTTATCAATTGGAATGGCAATAGACGCCAACGTTTTAATTTTCTCCCGGATGAGAGAAGAAAGGAGAGAACAAAAAAGTTTTGAGAGAATAATTGAAGACGGATTTGCCCGCGCCTGGCCCTCTATTAGAGACAGCAATATGACTACATTAATTGTTGCCTTGATTTTATTTGGTCTGGGAACAAGCTTTGTGAAAGGGTTTGCTCTTACGCTGGCTCTCGGAATACTTATAAGTATTTTCTCAGCGGTTTTTATTACGAAAAATTTATTAAGATGTTTTATTAATACTTGGTTTGAGAAACGGCAAATACTATGGAAATAAATTTTATTAAACATCGAAAAATATTTTTCTTTATTTCAGGAGTAATGGTTCTTGGCAGCATAGTTGCTTTACTTTTATTTGGTCTACGGTGGGGAATTGATTTTGTAGGCGGAAGTATTATTGAGATTGAATACGATAATAATAGACCTGCCGTTCAAGAAATTAAATCAACTCTTGAAAATATTGGACTCGAAGATTTTTCTGTTCAGGAAATGGGACAGAAAGGAATTCTTTTGCGCACGAAAGAAATTTCAGAGGATACTCATCAAAAAATCCTCAATGTTTTAAAGAAAAGCGCTCCTCTGAAAGAAACAAGGTTTGAGTTTATTGGGCCAGTGGTAGGGAAAGAAATTAGGGACAAAACTAAGATAGTCATATTATTAGCCATAACTTCTATTCTTTTATACGTTACCTTTGCCTTTCGCAAAGTTTCTTATCCGGTAAGTTCTTGGCAATATGGGTTGGCTACTATTATTGCTTTATTTCACGATGTTTTAATTCCGGTTGGAATTTTTGCGGTTCTTGGGAAATTCTATGCAGTAGAGATATCTGTGCCGATTATTACTGCTTTACTTACCGTTTTTGGTTATTCAGTTAATGATACAGTAGTTGTTTTTGACAGGATTAGAGAAAATCTTTTAAAGAGAAATCTTCCTTTCGATGAAATAGTTAACAAAAGTTTAAATGAAACACTTTCTCGCTCAATAAGCACTTCACTTACTACTTTATTTGTATTATTTGCCATCTTTTTCTTTGGAGGGTATACATTGAGATATTTTAGTCTTGCCTTAATTCTTGGGATTTCATTAGGGACTTATTCTTCTATATGTTTAGCTTCTCCTATTTTGGTAAGTTGGACAAAAAGATCTTGACTTACACTTAGAGATGTGTTTATATAATAAAATATCCCTAATTTGTTTTTAACTAAATTCTGGAAAAAAATGGAAAAAGTTCTCCATTCTCAAAGCTTTCATAATAACTTATTGAAAAGTTTACCATCGAGAGTTAGAGATGTTATAGAGAGAAGATTTGGATTAAAAAAGAAGACAAGAGAGACACTAGAGTCAATAGGGAAGAGTTATGGTGTTTGTAGAGAGCGGGTTCGTCAAATTGAACAAGCCGGGCTCGATATTATAAAGAGAGAAATAAAGAAACCAGTTTACCAAAGAATTTTTCGTTATTTCACTAACCATCTCAAGAAACACGGCGACCTAAAAAGAGAAGATTTATTACTTTCTCAGTTTTCTTCTCCCGAAGCTCAAAATCGGGCACTTTTCTGGTTGACTTTAGGAGATCCATTTTTGAAGTTTCCCGAAACTCAAGATGTTTATCCTTTGTGGACTATTGATCCTAAGTCTGTTGATTTTGCTCGGCAGGTTATCAGCAGTTTTGTGGAAAAATTCGAGAAGGAGAAAAGGCTTATTTCCGAAAGAGAAGCTCTAAGGATATTTAAGAGAGAATTTAACGAATTTAACAGGACAACCTTGCCTGTTCTTTCATCTTATTTAGAAGTTTCAAAAGAAATAGAGAAAAACCATGAGGGTTTGCTTGGATTGAAAAAGTGGCCCGAAGTTTCTCCTCGAGGAATTAAAGATAAAGCCTATCTTGCATTAAAGAAGGCTGGTCATCCACTTCATTTTGCAGAGGTAGCAAAATTTATTAACGAGTTGAATATTGGCACCTCTAAACCTGCTCTTCCTCAAACCGTGCATAATGAGTTAATTAGAGATCCAAGGTTTGTATTAGTAGGGAGAGGAATTTACGCATTGCGTGAGTGGGGGTATATTCCCGGACAGGTAAGAGATATTATTATAAAAGTTTTAAAAGAAGAGAATAGACCTCTTTCACGCAAAGAGATTATACAGAAAGTTCTTTCTCAACGCTTGGTTAAAGAAAATACTATTTTGTTGAATCTTCAAAACAGAGAGTACTTTCTTAAGGATTCTCAAGGAAGATATATTCTCAAAGAAGCATAAAAGAGGAGAAGATGGATCTTTATTTTGTCCTAAAAAATCTCTGGTTAATTATTAAAAACTGGTGGTGGTTACCTTTACCTTTTTTGTTATACCGCCACTTTCTTTTTTTCTGGAGGTTCTACAAGACAGAACAATATGATTCAGGAGTAGAAAAAATTGTTTTAGAGGTAAAGATTCCAAAAGAAGTAATAAAACCGATAAAAGCAATGGAGCAAGTGATAGCAGGGTTTCATGGGGTTCACGATGTTTTTACTTGGAGAGAAACTTGGTTGCAGGGGGAATTTCAGCATTCTGTAGCGCTGGAGATAGCTAGTCTTGAAGGAGAGATTCACTTTTTTATAAGAGCACCAGTTGCTTTTAGAAGTATTATCGAAACAAATATCTATTCTCAGTATCCAGAAGCGGAGATTTCTCCAGTAGAGGATTATACTAATTTTGTTCCTTATGATATCCCTAATCAAGAATGGGATCTTTTTGGTTTTGATTTTGTAACCACAAAAGAAGACCCTTATCCTATAAAAACTTATAAATACTTTGAAGGGGAAAGAGAAACGAAAGAAGAAAAGAGGCTTGATCCGTTGTCTAATCTTTTAGAAGGTATGGCAAGCATAGGAGAAGGAGAACATATGTGGCTTCAGATTATAGCAAAACCCATAAGAGAAGAAGTTCCTTGGCAGAAAAAAGGAAAAGAGCTGGTTGATAAATTAGTGCACAGAGAAAAGAAAACTACAACTATCCCTTCTATTTTTAAAGAAGCAGCCGATGTTTTGATTAGCGGAAAGCCGCCAGGTCAAGCGCCGGTGGAAGAAAAAGGAGGAGAGCTAATCCCTCCAGAGATGAAATTGACTCCGGGTGAAAGAGAAATAGTAAAAGCAATTGAGGAAAAAATTGGCAAATTTGGATTTGTGGTAAACATCAGATGTCTTTATGTTGCTAAAAGAAGTGTGTTTTTTAAAGCAAAATCCAGAATGTTTTATGGCTTTTTCAAAAACGTTTCTACTGAAAATCTCAATGGTCTGAAACCCTGGACACGTACTCTTCCAAAAGTTCAGTGGTTTTTGAAGAAAATGCGAACATATACAAAACAGAGGGCAATGTTTTTAAGGTATAAAAGAAGATTTAGTCCTTTATTTCCACGATCAGGAGGAACCTATGTGTTGACTACCGATGAACTTGCTACTTTGTATCATTTTCCTGGAAGAACTGTTGCTCCGGCACCTACAGTGCCTCGGGTGGAGGCAAAGAAAAAAGAAGCACCTCCTGAATTGCCTGTGGAATAATTTATATGAAAATTTATGCCAGAAGAAATTAACTTTTTTGCTGAGACAACATTCCGTAACATCAGAAAGAAGTTTGGAATTAAAACCGATGATAGAAGACGGCATATGTATATTGTTGGAAAGACTGGAATGGGAAAGACAGCAATGATGGAGAATATGGCTATTCAAGATATCCGAAATGGAAAAGGTATTGCTTTTGTTGATCCTCATGGAGAAGCAGCAGAACGACTTCTTGATTTTGTTCCTTCAGATAGAATAAACGATGTTGTCTATTTTAATCCTGCCGATATAGAATACCCGATTGCTTTTAATGTAATGGAAAAGGTAGATATTTCCCACCGTCATTTGGTGGCAGGAGGACTGATGGGAGTCTTTAAGAAAATATGGCCTGATGTTTGGTCTTCCCGAATGGAGTATATTTTGAATAATTGTATATTGGCGCTTTTGGAATATCCTGGATCTACACTTTTGGGTATAAATCGGATGCTTGCCGACCCTGTTTTTAGAGAGAAAGTAGTCTCTAAAATTACTGATCCAGTAGTTAAAGCCTTCTGGGTTCAAGAATTCGCCCGTTATACTCAAAGATATGAAGTAGAAGCCACAGCAGCAATCCAGAACAAAGTGGGCCAGTTTATCTCTGCTCCCTTAATCAGAAACATTATTGGTCAGGTGAAATCCACCATTGATATGAGAGAAGTGATGGATAAACAAAAGATTTTGATTTTAAACCTTTCTAAGGGAAGAATAGGAGAAGATGCTTCTCATCTCTTAGGTGCTCTTTTGATTACCAAGATTCAGTTAGCGGCTATGCAGAGAGTGACTATTCCCGAAGAGCAAAGGAAAGATTTTTACCTTTATGTGGATGAGTTCCAAAATTTTGCAACAGAGAGCTTTGTGAATATCCTTTCAGAAGCAAGAAAATATAGACTTTGTTTAATTATTGGTCATCAATATATTGCTCAGATGGAAGAAAAAGTACGAGACGCAGTATTTGGTAATATAGGAACGCTGATTTCTTTTAGGGTTGGCGCCGAAGATGCTGAATACTTAGAAAAGGAATTTATTCCTGAATTCTCCGCTGAGGATTTGGTAAATCTCGCTAAATATAATATTTATGTTAAGTTAATGATTGATGGAATAGCAGGAAGGCCGTTCTCTGCCGAAACTCTTCCTCCTTTTGAGAAACCCAAGAAGTCAAATAAAACAAAAATTATCAAAATTTCCAGAGAGAGGTA
>CAYMMJ010000008.1:1922-3205 GCA_964391535.1 uncultured Candidatus Saccharibacteria bacterium | reverse complement strand
AAAAAAGAAGTTAGCCTTGAAGAACTTAGAAAAACATTAGAGGAGTCTCTTAAAAAAACGTCTCAAAACGGTCTTGACAAAGAACAGACAAATGGAGATAAGAAATAAAGATGAAGAAATTAGAAAACCTTAAAATTAAAGGTAAAAGGGTTATTGTAAGAGTAGATTTTAATGTTCCCTTGGACAAACAGGGTAAAGTTGAGAGTGACTTTCGGATAAGAAAGTCTTTGCCCACAATAAAATATCTTAAAAAAAAGAAAGCCAAGATAATTTTAATTAGCCATTTAGGAAGACCTGCCGGAAGAGATAAGAAATACAGTTTAAGAATAGTGGTTCCTTTGTTGGAGCGTTTATTAAAAGTTAGAGTCAATTTTTATGATGATTGCGTCGGAAAAAAAGTCCAAAAGAAATTAAATCTCCTAAGAGAAGGAGAAATAGTTCTTTTGGAAAACCTTAGGTTCTACAAAGAAGAAACCCAAAACGATTCTTCTTTTGCTCGGAAACTTGCCTTACTGGGAGATTTTTATATAAACGATGCTTTTTCTGTTTGCCATCGCTCTCATGCTTCAGTGGTCGGGATACCAAAATTTCTTCCTTCTGTCAGCGGTTTACTGCTACAAGAAGAGATTAAAAATCTTTCGAAAATAAAAAACAAGCCAAAAAGACCGTTAGTCATTATTATCGGAGGCAAGAAAATTTCAAAAATTGAGTTTTTGCCAGAACTGCTGAAAGTGTCCGACTCGCTTTTACTCAATGGATTTCTCTCCGAAACCATTTTAATCGCTAAAAATATTCTAATCGGTAGACCGTATCCTGACGGGAAAACTCTTGATTCTATAAAAAAAATTGATTTAACAAACCCAGTTCTTCATCTGCCCAAAGATGTTTTCTTTTCTCTTCCCGATGACTGGACATATAGAAGGATAGCCGCTCTTGGGACAATTAGAAAGGAAGAAAGGATTTATGATATAGGGTCAGAAACAATTGATTTTTATTCTGAGATTATCAAAAAAGCAAAAACTATTTTCTGGGCCGGTCCTTTAGGTATGTTTGAGGAAGAAAGGTTTGAAAAAGGAACAAAAGAAGTCGGTGAAAAAATCGTTAGAAACTACAAAGCGTTTAAAGTCGCCGGTGGAGGAGACACTATATCTGCTATAAGAAAGTTCCGATGGCAAAACAAATTTGATTACATCTCTACCGGAGGCAGTGCTATGCTTGAATTCCTTTGTTCTAGAGAATTACCTGGCATAAAAGCCATAGAAAAGTCTCCAGTAGTTGTATAA
>CAYMMJ010000008.1:0-1822 GCA_964391535.1 uncultured Candidatus Saccharibacteria bacterium | reverse complement strand
TGATTTACCACTTAGTTTCGATTATAGGACCGGGCATCATATTAATAGAAATTTTAATAAATTCTTAGAGTACTTTGGTGCTCTTTTTTTGTTCGCCAATTCGTTATTTTTTTGTTAGAATAAAACATATGAAAGAAATTAAAAATCTCAAAAAAACAGCAGAAAGAATTTCAAAAGCAATAAAGAATAAAGAAAAGATTATTCTTTATGGAGACGGCGACTTAGACGGGACCGCTTCTGTTATTATATTAGAAGAGTCAATCAAGAGTTTAGGAGGCAAAATTTCAGCCGTTTATTTTCCCGACAGAGAGAAAGAAGGTTACGGATTAAATAAAAAAGCACTTAATTACCTTAAAGAAATAGCCCCGGCTTTATTGATAACTCTTGATTGCGGAATAGGGAATTTTGAAGAGATAAAAGTTGCAAAAAAAATAGGGTTTGAGGTGATAGTAGTTGATCACCATGAGGTATTAAATAAATTACCCGAGGCTTCAATTATTGTTGACCCAAAGCAAAAAGACGACAATTATCCATTTAAGCAGTTTGCTAATGTGGGTATAACCTACAAATTAGCTCAGGTTCTTCTCGGAGACAAACTTACAGGTCTTCTGAAGAGGAATTTTCTTGAACTTGTTGCTCTAGCAACTATAGCGGATATGATGCCTCAAGTCGAGGAGAATAAAGTTTTTATCGAAGAAGGGCTTCAATACCTTAAAGAAACTCTTAGGCCGGGTCTTAGAATTTTTTGGAAAGTAGACGGAATGAAAGATTCCGACCATCCAAAAATGATGGTCTCAAAAATTATTTCAATTTTAAATGCTGCTGGCACTCAAGATCATCTTACTGAATCTTATTTGCTTTTAACCTCTGGAGATGAAAAATCTGCGGAATCATTTGTTAAGGTGCTAATCAGAAAAAGCGAAGAAAAACATCTCCGTATCCAAGAAATAGTCCAGGAAATTGAGAAAAGACTCCTCAAAAATCTGGAGTCACCCATTATTTTTGAAGGAGACAAGAATTGGCCTCTTGCTTTTGCTGGTCCTGTTGCTTCATTCATTTGCCGGGATTTTCAAAAACCTGTTTTCATTTTCCACATAGGAAAGTCGACAAGTAGGGGGGCAGTAAGGACGCCAAAGGATATGAATTCTGTAAAAGCAATGGAGAATTGTTCTCATTTGCTTGAAACTTTTGGGGGTCATCCGTTGGCTTCTGGTTTTACGATAAAAAACGAAAACCTTGATAGGTTTAGGGAATGTTTAATTGATTATTTTAGGAAGCAAGAAAAATCAAAAAGGCAATAAAAAATAATTTTACTTCAAAATTACAATGGAGAAAGTAGTCATTTATACAGACGGAGGAGCGAGAGGGAATCCTGGTCCTGCAGGAGCAGGAGTTTTGATTTGTGGTCCGAAAGAGCAAGTTATTAAAAGATACTCTTCTTATTTGGGGGATAATCTTACCAATAATCAGGCAGAATATATGGCAGTAGTTTTTGGTTTAAAGAAACTCAAAACTCTTTTGGGAAAGGAAAAGGCAAAGAGTTTAGCAGTAGAAGTGAGAACGGATTCTGAACTTTTAGCAAAGCAACTCAATGGAGAATATAAAATTCTGGATAAAAAAATCCAGCCATTATTTTTAGAAGTTTGGAACCTTAGGTTTGATTTTGGCAAGGTGAAATTTGTTTGTATACCAAGAGAAAAGAATAAAGAAGCGGACAGGTTAGTCAATGAATCTCTAGATAAAAAAGATTCTGTCCAGAGCTTGTTATAAGGTTTGACACACTCTTTAATTTATAGGAAAATATTATAAAGGTCATATAAAT
>CAYMMJ010000007.1:0-15372 GCA_964391535.1 uncultured Candidatus Saccharibacteria bacterium | reverse complement strand
AAAACAAAAACAGCGTGTTTTTCAAAAAACACGCTGTTTTTGTTGATCGATTTTATTTTTTTACTGTTTCTATAATTTTTTCAAAAATCTTTGGCTGATTTTTTGCTAACTCAGCCAGCATTTTTCGGTCTAATTCTATTTTTTTCTCTTTTAGGAGATGAACGAATTTACTATAAGATAAGCCGTGTTTTTTAACAAAAGCAGAAATTTGTGTTTGCCATAATTGTCTGAAGCTTCTTTTCTTTGCTTTTCTGTCTCGGAAGGCATAATTTCCAGCATGAAGCAGGGCTTCTTTTGCTGCTTTGTATTTCGATTTTCTGCCCCATCTAAAACCCTTTGTTTGTTTTAAGACATTTTTCCTTCTTTTATGTGCTGATTTTGAACGTTTTACTCTAGCCATATTATTTTTTCAGTAATCTCTTTACTTTTTTTGTAAGAGGAGCGGAGAGTTGGATCCATTTTCGTGTCCTACGTGTTTGTTTTCCAGATTTTTTAGCACGAAAATGATCTTGCCCGCTTGGTCTTCTTAGCACTTTTCCTTTCTTTGTTATTTTAAACCTTTTTTTAAGCGATTTTCTTGTTTTCATAAACTTTTATCTTTAGAAATGATTATATTTAAGTTGGCAGATTTTTTCTTTAGGCCCCTTTCAACCTTAATTTCCACTTTTTCTTTAATCATTTCAAGAAATTCTTGAATTCTTTGCTCTGCATGTTCTCTAAGAGCTTTTTCTCTTCCTTTAAGACGCAGTTCTATTCTTACCTTATCTCCTTTGTTGAGGAATTTTTCCGCCATTTTTGCCTTAGTTTCTAAATCATGTGAAGAGATATTGTAACTTATTCGAAGTGCTTTTAGAATTCCTTGTTTCTTTTCTTTTTTCTTTTTCTTTTCCTGTAAGTAAATGTATTTGCCGTAATCCATAATTTTGCAAACAGGAGGATCTACTCTTTCGGTAACTTGCACTAAATCTAAATTACGCTCCTGGCATACCCGGAGCGCCTCCGACAAATCAAGAACTCCCAATTGCTTACCATCGGCGTCTATTACCCTTACTCTTCTTGCCCTTATTCGATTGTTCACTAAAGGTTTTTTAATCAGAGTTTTTTCAATTAACCTTCAAAATGATTTTTGTGGAGACGGAGGGAATTGAACCCTCGTCCAGAAATCAATTTTGAACAATTCTACAAGCATATCTTGTTTTTGATTTCAGAATCAGGATTTAAAACAAGCAAAAATTCCTGATTCCTAGCCTCAATGCCTTCGATAATTGTCCTGAGACAAGAACAATTATCTACCTCGATTTATGACACCCGTCTTAGCTATCGAGGATTGCTAAAACAGATGGCTTTAGGCAAATGCTAAAGCAGGTTTTTTAAATAAGTTGGCACTTATTTTATTTCCGGAAGTTTTACGAGATTCCAGAATACTCGGCTTGCTTGTTCAAAATTGAATTTCTGTCGAATCCTTGCATCCCCTTATTGTTGTTGTAATGTTCTTCTAATTTCTTTCTCAACCTCTCTTTTTTTGATAACTTCTCTTTTGTCTTTTTTCTTTCTGCCCTTAACTATCGCGAATTCTATCTTTATTTTGTCTTTCTTAGTATAAACTTTCAAAGGTATCATTGTCAACCCTTTTTGTCTTGATTTCCCAATTAAGTAATTGATTTCCTCTTTTCTTAAAAGTAGCCTCCTTGACCTTGCTGGATCATAGTCAAAGTGAATATTTTTTGGCTGGTAGGGGGGGATATTTGCCCCGATTAAGAAAACTTCCGGTCTTTGCTTGTTTGGAGATTGTTTCAAGACTATATACGACCCTTTCAAGTTTATTCGCCCAGATTTTATTGATTTCACTTCTTGTCCAATCAAAGAAATACCTGCTTCAAACTTCTCAAGGATTTCGTAATCAAAATATGCTTTTTTGTTTTGGGCTAAAATTTTCATAATATCCTCTCTTTATAGTTTACCATCAAAAAAACAAATGTTTAACTCCAAAAACAGAATCTTGCCCTGTTTTAGATTATAAGATAGACTAAAAATATAATGATAAGGCAAGAAATTATCAATTTAATAGAAAATTCGGTGCACGGTCTTCAAAGAAATAAGAAGATTCCAGAGGTAAAGTTGCCTTGGCCGGAGGTTGAAAGTCCAGAAAGGGAAAATCTTGGTGATTATTCATCGAATATTGCTTTGGTAATATCAAGTATTTTGGGTAAGAATCCTATGGAAATAGCGGACCTAATCAAGTCAGAAATCTGTGCTGAAAAGCAAGAATTGTTTGAGGGTGTTAAGACCGTGGAGCCTGGCTTTATAAATTTTTCCCTTTCAAAAGATTGTTTGCGAAACTGTATTATAGAAATTCTTAGAGAAAAAGATAAATTTGGGTGTTTATCAATAGGGAAAGGCAAAAAAGTAAATGTTGAATTTATTTCTGCTAATCCTACTGGTCCCCTCCATATAGGGAATTGTCGAGGTGGGTTTTGTGGAGATGTTTTAGCAAATGCTTTAAAGAAAGCAGGTTATGAGGTTTTTAGAGAATATTATGTTAACGATAGGGGAACTCAGGTTAAGAAAATTTTAAAATTATCTTTGGAAGGAAAAGAAGGTGGCTATAAGGGAGCCTATATTGACGATTTAAGAAAAAGAGGAATTAAAAATCCTGAGATTGCTGTCAAAGTAATCTTTGAGGAAATAATCAAACCCACCCTTGAAAGAATGAAGATTAAATTCGATCGTTACTTTTTTGAGAGCGATTTGTATAAAAATAAAGAAACAGAAAAAGCGCTTGAAATTTTGAAGAAGAAAAACCTTGTTTATGAGAAAGACAAAGCCTTATGGTTTAGGTCTTCTGAATTTGGAGATGAAAAAGATAGAGTTTTAATCAAAACAGATGGACAAGGGACTTATTTTCTTTCAGACATTGCTTACTTAAAAAACAAATTCGAAAGAGGGTTCGATTATCTGATATTCTTTTGGGGTGCCGAACATCACGGGTATATTAAAAGAGTAAAAGCCGCCGCCAAAGCCTTTGGCTATTCGGAGGAAAAAGTCATTCCTCTTATTGTGCAGCTAGTAAAACTTACAGAAAAAGGAAAAGAAGTAAAAATGTCAAAAAGGGCAGGTAAATATATTACCGTAGATGAATTGATTAAAGAAGTAGGCATAGATGTGGCTAGGTTCTTCTTTCTTGAAAGAAGTTACGATAAGCATCTTGTTTTTAATCTTGACTTAGCAAAGGAACAGTCTCAGAAAAATCCTGTTTATTATATTCAATATGCCTATGCAAGAATTTCAAGTGTTCTTAGAAATGCAGGTATGAAAAATACAAAAACAGATTATTTTGAAAAAGACATTCATTTGCTTAAAGAAAAAGATGAGATATCGTTGATAAAGAAGTTGATAAAGTTTCCTGAAATTGTAGAAGATGTTGCTGGCGATTACCAAGTGCACAGAATTGCTCACTACACACTTGAATTAGCAGATAGTTTTCATCGTTTTTACCAAAAACACAGAATTTTAAATAGCGATAAAAAATTGACAAGAGCCAGACTGGCTTTAATCTTGGCAACGAAAATAGTTTTTAAAAACACTCTTGATATAATGGGAATTTCTGCTCCCGAGAAAATGTAATATGAAAAATACTTATTTTCTGATGAGACACGGTCAAAATACTCATCAGGTTCAGAAAGAACGGCTGATTTATCCTTGGCCTGAACCATCCCCTATTCTATTAACAGAAAAAGGGAAAAAAGATGTTAAAAAAACTGCGAAAGAACTTAAAAAGATAGGAATAGATGTTATTTATTCTTCTGATGCTGCGCGTACTCGTCAAACCGCAGAAATTGTAGCCAAAGAGTTAGGGTTGAAGGTAATTCTTGATCCTCGTCTAAGGGATATAAATTTTGGGAGTTTTTCCGGGCGTCCGGAAAAGGAATTTGTTAAATTTATTCCTCTTAAAGAAAGAATTACGCGGCGGCCTCCTGGAGGAGAAAATTGGGATGATGTTAAAAAAAGAATGATAGAGTTTTTAGAAGAAATAGATAAAAAATACGAAAATAAAAAAATTTTAATAGTTGGGCACAAAGGACCTCTTTGGCTTTTAGAAGCGGCAGTGAGGGGATTAGGAAAAAAAGAAATTTTAGAATTGAGAGAAAGAGGTCTTTCTTGTGCTCAATTTAGAAAACTTCAAACAAAATAAAAATATGCAACTTAATTTTCCTGAAATTGAGAGAAAAATTTTAAAATTTTGGAGAAAAAACAAAATCTTTGAGAAGCTTCGTAAGAAAAACCAAGGCAAAAAACCCTGGTCCTTTTTGGATGGACCAATTACTGCTAATAATCCAATGGGTGTTCATCATGCATGGGGAAGGACTTACAAAGATCTTTTTCAGAGATTTAAGGCAATGCAGGGATATGATCAGCGCTATCAAAACGGTTTTGATTGTCAAGGTCTTTGGGTGGAAGTAGAAGTTGAGAAGCAGCTTGGGTTTAAATCAAAGAAAGACATTGAGAAATTCGGTATTGAGAAGTTTGTTGAGCTTTGTAAACAGAGAGTGAAAAAGTATTCAAAAATTCAGACTGACCAATCAATTAGACTCGGACAGTGGATGGACTGGAAAAATTCCTACTATACGATGTCGGAAGAAAACAATTATGCTATTTGGTACTTTCTTAAGAAGTGCTGGCAGGACGGGCTTTTGTATAAAGGAAGAGATGTGGTTCCGTGGTGTCCCCGTTGCGGAACAGCAATTTCCCAGCACGAGATTTTAACTGAAGAATATAAAGAAGTTGTTCATAAATCTGTTTTTGTGAAGTTTCCTCTTTTGGGCAAGAAAAAAACATTTTTTCTTGTTTGGACAACTACTCCTTGGACTTTGCCTGCCAATGTTGCTTTAGCTGTTCATCCTGATTTCGATTATGCGGAAGTTAAAGATAAGAATGGTCAAAAATTTATTCTTTTGCGAGAAAAGGCTGATTTAATTGATAGCGGTAAGATAACTAAAATAGAGAAAGGTAAAAAATTAGAAGGTTTAAAATATGAAGGGGTTTTTGATGAGTTAGCGGCGGTAAAAAATTCTCTAAAAAAATACAAGCATCAGGTGGTGTTATGGAAAGAAGTTACTTCTGATGAAGGAACAGGCATTGTTCATATTGCTCCGGGTTGCGGACAAGAGGATTTTAAATTATCGAAGGAACTTAATCTACCAATTATAGATCCTACTAATCAAGAAAGCAGATATAAAAAAGGATTTGGGAAATTAACCAATAAAGTAGTAACAGAGGTTGGCGATTTTATATTTAAAGATCTTGCAAAAAAGCAGCTAATTTTTAAGATTCAGGATTACAAACATCGATATCCAACCTGTTGGAGATGCAAGTCGGAACTAATTTTCAGACTGGTAGATGAGTGGTATATCTCGATGGATAAATTAAGAAACCAGCTTGTCAAAATTGCTAAAAACATAAAATGGATTCCTGCTTTTGGTTTAGAAAGAGAACTGGATTGGCTCAAGAATATGCAGGATTGGCTAATTTCCAAAAAGCGATACTGGGGACTTGCTCTTCCTATTTATGAGTGTAAAAAATGCGGATATTTTGAAGTTATTGGTTCAAAAGAGGAGCTTCAAAAAAGGGCTGTTGTAGGATGGGAAAAGTTTAAAGGACATTCTCCTCATAAACCATGGATAGATGAAGTAAAAATTAAATGTCCAAGATGCGGGGCTGTTATGTCCAGAATTCCTGATGTAGGAAATCCTTGGCTTGATGCCGGAATTGTTCCTTTCTCTACTCTTAAGTATTTCTCTGATAGAAGATATTGGGAAAAGTGGTTTCCGTCAGAACTTGTTTGTGAATCTTTTCCAGGACAGTTTAGAAACTGGTTTTATTCTATTATTGTTATGAGTGCAGTTCTCGAAGGAGTTCCTCCTACAAAGAGAATTTTTGGTTATGCTTCCGTTCGTGATGAGAAAGGAGAAGAGATGCATAAATCAAAAGGAAATGCTATTTGGTTTGACGAAGCAGTTGAGATAATAGGAGCAGATCCTATGCGATGGATGTATTTGCGTCAAAATCCTGCTTACAATTTACTTTTTGGATACAAAACAGCAGAAGAGATAAAACGAAAAATTCTTAACTTGTGGAATAGTTTTAGTTTCTTTAAAACTTATGTATCTTTAGACGAGATTCAGCAAGAGAGAATTAAAAAATTTTCCTCTAAGAATGTTTTAGACAAGTGGATAATATCTTCCCTTAATAATTTAATAAAAAAGACAACCACTGCTTTAGAGAGTTATAATCCTGCTTCGGCTGCTTTGGCAATAGAAAAGTTTTTCATAGATGATCTTTCTCTTTGGTATATAAGAAGGTCACGAAAGAGGTTTCAGAAACCCAAAAGCAAGAGAGAAAAAGAAGAGGCGGCAACTACTTTATATTTTGTTCTTTTGACTCTTATGAGATTGATTGCTCCTATGATGCCGTTCTTTGCCGAGTATATTTATCAACAGCTAAGAAGTAAAGAAATGCCTTTTTCTGTCCATTTATGTGAATGGCCTAAGCCAGACAAAGAAAGAATTAGTAAAGAACTTGAGGAGAAGATGAAAGAAGTTAGGAAGATTGTTTCTTTATCTTTAGCTCAAAGAGTCCAGAAAAAAATGAAAGTCCGTCAGCCGTTGAGAGAACTTAAAATTAGAGACAATTTGCTGAAGGAAGAAAAGGATTTGCAGCAACTGATCAAAGAAGAAGTAAATGTTAAAAAAATAACGTTCGACAAAACAATAAAAGATCAAATAAAACTTGACTTCAAAATTACTCCACAATTACGTCGAGAAGGGATAGCGAGAGAGGTAGTGCGTCAGATCCAAGCAATGCGCAAAAAAGCAGGCTATAAACCTAAACATAAGGTAGTTGTGATGTATTTTGGAACAGATAATCTAAATAAGATTCTCTCTGAAAAAAAACCTTTTATTCTTTCAGAAACAAGAGCTTATAAGTTCGATTTAGGCAAAAAATCAAAACAAGTTTTTGATGTTGAGAAAACATTTAACATTGATGGACAAGAATTGTGGCTCGCGATAAAGAAAATATAGATTATGTTTATTCAGTACAAAACTCAAGGATTTTTTCTGGAGGCACAAGACCGTGGAGAAGCAGATCGTCTTTTTACAGTTTTCACGAAGAAATTTGGTAAATTAAAAATATTAGGGAGGTCCATTCGGAAAATTAAATCAAAACTAAGAGCAGGTAGTCAATTATTTTCTCTTTCCTATATTGAATTTATTCAAGGAAGAACTTATAAAACTTTAACAGAGGCTATTGTAATAAAAAGATTTCCTTCGTTGGTAAAAAATCCTCACAAGTTTACAATAGCCACAGATATTGCCGAGAAACTTTGCTTTTTTTTGAGAGGAGAAGAATCTGACCAGAAGATATGGAAACTTCTTTTAGAAGTTTTTGATCAATTAAACGATGCCAAAAAATCCTCTTTTTATTTTATAGTGTATCATTACTTTTTATGGAACTTTTTTTCCTGTCTTGGGTATAAACCACACTTAACGCGTTGTGTTATGTGTGGGAAAAAAGTAAATTCAAGAAATATTTATTTCAGTCCTGAAAACGGTGGAGTGGTTTGTTCCTCTTGCTTTAAAAAAACCAAAAAACCTTTAAAAATTAACAAAGAGGTAGCAGATTTTCTTAGATTTTTGTTTAAAAAGAATCTAGAAGAATTTGCTAATTTTAAAATTAATTCGGATTTAAAGAAAAGCCTTAAAAGAATAACTTCTATTTATCTACGGTATCTCAAGGAATTATATTAATTTTCTTACGTAAATTGAATTTGGTAGCAATTTTGCTAAAATAATAATATATGAAGAGAAAAATTACTTTTTTCATTATATTTTTAGTAATAATACTAGGAATTTTAGGCTACTGGTATTCTCAGAAAAATCTTTATTCTAAAGAGGTGTTGAAATTAGAGATTATTGGTCCAGAAAAAGCGGATATCGGAGAAGAAGTTGAGTATATAGTAAAATATAAAAATAATGGAGATGTTCGTCTCGAAGATCCTAAGTTGACTTTTGAATATCCGACTCACTCTATATTAGAAGAAGGAAAGAGCTTGCGAAAAGAAATACTATCTAGGGAGTTAGGAGGCGATATTTATCCCGGTCAAGAGAGGACTATTAGTTTTAAGGCACGGCTTTTAGGCAAAGAAGGAGAAACAAAAGTGGCCAAAGCATGGCTTAGTTTTCGTCCAAAAAATTTGAGTGCTCGATACGAAAGAGCCACAACTTTTACTACAGAAATTAAAAAGGTTCCTCTTACTTTTCAGTTTGACCTTCCTTCTAAAGTTGAGCCGGGAAAAGAATTTGATTTTCGAATAAATTATTTTTCAAACGCTGACTTCCCTCTTACTGATTTAGGTATAAAGATTGAATATCCTTCTAACTTCGAGTTTAAAAGTTCAGACCCGAAAACCTTGGGAGAAAAAGAATGGGAAGTAGGAGTTTTAAATAAGACCGAAGGAGGCAGGATTAAAATAACAGGAGTATTAAAAGGCAGTATAGGGGAAGAGAAAATTTTTAAAGCGCAGTTAGGGATTTGGCAAAATAATGAGTTTGTTATTTTGAAAGAAATTTACAAAGCGGTAACAATAGTGCAACCCGAGTTGTACATAATTCAGCAAATAAATGGTAATCCTCAATATATAGCAAACCCAGGTGATTTGCTTCATTATGAGGTTTTCTTCAGGAATTTAAACCAAGAACCTCTTGAAAATTTGTTCTTAGTGGTAAAACTTGACGGAGACGCTTTTGATCTCGAGAGCGTCAAAAGTTTAACAGGTGATTTTAGGCCAGGAGACAACTCTATTTTATTTGACTGGAGAAAAAATCCTCATCTTCAGTTTTTAGGTTCGCAAGAGGAAGGAAAGGTTGAATTTTGGGTTAAGTTGAAAGAAGATTGGGATATTTCTGATATAGAAAAAGCAAGAAATGCTTTTGTGAAAGACGAAATTTCTGTTGCTGGAATAAAAGAAGAATTTGAAACGAAAATTAACTCAAAGTTGGAAATCGTTCAGAAAGGGTATTTTCAAGACGAAGTTTTTGGAAATTCTGGACAGATTCCTCCAAAAACAGGAGAAAAAACTACTTATACAATTATTTGGCAAGTGAAGAACTATTCTAACAAAGTAAAGGATATAAAAGTTAGAGCGGTGCTTCCGCAAAATGTAGAGTTAACCGGAAAGATTTTTCCAGAAGATCAATCTCAGAAATTTAGTTTTGATTCCGGCTCGCGTGAAATTATTTGGGATGTGGGAGACTTAGAACCGGGAACAGGCGTTTTAACACCTGCGCCTAATATTGCTTTTCAGGTTTCTTTAATTCCCTTGATTGAACAAAAAGGACATCCTGCCCTACTAATACAGAAAGCCAAGATTTCTGGAGAAGATGAGTGGACAGAGCAAATATTAGAAAATACTTCTTCTGAAATTAATACTACTCTTCCTGACGATCCAACAATTTCGGAAGAAATGGGTATAGTTAGATAATAAAATCAATAATTGTCGTAAAAGCCCTTTTTATTGTTTCTCCAAGGGCTTTTATTTTTGACAAAAAAATGTAAAATGGAAACAATGACTTCTACTTCTTCCAAAAAGGATTTGATGGAAAAAATTGTTTCTCTTGCCAAAAGAAGAGGTTTTATATTCCCTTCTTCTGAAATCTATGGAGGATTTGGCTCGGGTTATGATTATGGGCCTTTGGGGGTTGAGTTAAAAAACAATATCAAGAAGATTTGGTGGAAAGAAATGACTCAGTTGCATGAAAATATCGTAGGTCTTGATTCTGCTATTTTAATGAATTCCCGTGTCTGGAAAGCTTCGGGGCACCTAACAGCCGGGTTTGCTGACCTTTTGGTAGAGTGTAAAAAATGCCATAAGAGATTTAAGGGTGATGAGGTAAGAAACATTTGTCCGGAATGCGGAGGTGAATTAACCAAGCCTAAAAAATTTAATTTGATGATGAAAACATTCGCTGGTCCAGTAGAAGAAGAAAGCTCTCTTGTATATTTAAGGGCTGAGACAACGCAAGGTATTTATGTTAACTTTAAAAATGTTTTAAATTCAATGCGGCTTAAGGTTCCTTTTGGAATAGCTCAGATCGGAAAGGCTTTTCGCAACGAAATTAATCCAAGAAATTTTATTTATAGAACAAGGGAATTCGAACAAATGGAAATGGAATGGTTTTGTCATCCTAAAGACGCCTCTATGTTTTTTAATCAATGGAAAGAAGAAAGAATAAAGTGGTATCAGAAATTAGGTATAAAGAAAGAAAACCTCAGAATAAAAGAAATTTCCAAAAAGGAGCTTCCTCATTATGCTAAGCAGGGAGCAGATATTGAATACAGGTTTCCTTTTGGATGGGGAGAATTAGAAGCAATTCATAACAGAGGAGATTGGGATTTATCTAATCATTCAAAATTTTCTGGTCAAGACCTGTCTTATTTAGATCCCGATACCGGCGAGAGATATTTTCCGTATATTGTTGAAACATCTGGCGGGATAGACAGGTCAGTTTTAGCTTTTCTTTCGGAAGCGTACCATGAAGTAAAAGGAGGAAGAACAAAAACCACAAAAGCCACAAAAGAAGTGGAGGTTCTGCTCAGGCTTAGCAAAGAACTTGCTCCAATAAAAATAGCCGTTCTGCCACTTGTAAAAAATAAAAAGGATTTAGTAAAGAAAGCGAAAGAAATATATAAAAACCTTAAGATTTATTTTAGATGTCAGTATGATGAAGTGGGGTCTATCGGACGGAGATACCGCCGACAAGATGAAATTGGAACACTTTTTGCTGTTACCGTTGATTTTGAGACGTTAAAACAGAAAGACGTTACGGTCCGTGACAGAAATACGATGAAACAAGAGCGAGTCAAAATTAAAGACCTCGTTGAATTTTTTAAGAAAAAAATAGAGGGCTAGTTTATGAAAAAGCCTATAGTTACTTGCGGGGCAATAATCGAGAGAGATAAAAAAATTTTGTTGACCAAGAGAAATATAGCACCATACAAGAACTATTGGTGTATTCCCGGAGGTCATATAGAAAAAGGAGAAAAAGCAAAAGAGGCAGTAATAAGAGAGGTAAAGGAAGAAACAGGCCTTGATTTTGAAGCAAAATTTTGGAAGTACTGGGATGAAATTATCCCTAAGATAAAATGGCACGCTGTTGTTTTGATTTTTAAGGGCCGAGCTGAAGGAGTTTTGAGTCCCGATAGACAAGAAGTAGAAGAAATTAGGTGGTTTTCTAAAAAAGAAATAAGAAAACTTAAACTGGCTTTTTTACACAAAGAAATTTTAGAAGAATTTTTTCATGAGATCAAAATACAAAAAAAACATTCTAAATAATGGTTTGAGAATTATTAGTGTCCCGATGAAGAATACACGAGCAGTGACAGTTTTGGTAATGGTTGGAGCAGGCTCAAAGTATGAGACAAGAGAGACGAACGGAATATCTCATTTTTTGGAGCATATGTTTTTTAAAGGTACAAAAAAAAGACCGAATACTTTAAAAATTGCAGAAACGCTTGATAAAATAGGAGGGGTATATAACGCTTTTACTGCTAAAGAATTTACCGGGTATTGGGCAAAAGTGGACTCATTTCATCTTGATACAGCGCTTGATTGGGTCTCTGATATTCTTTTAAATTCTAAGTTTGAAGAAAAAGAAATAAACAAAGAAAAAGGGGTGATTATTGAAGAGATCAATATGTACTTGGATACACCAATGGCTTATATTCAAGACCTTTGGGAAGAATTACTTTATGGTGATCAGCCTGCCGGCTGGCCGACGTTGGGAAAAAAAGAAAATATTTTAAGATTCAAAAGAGACGACTTTCTAAATTATCTAAACAGGCATTATTCTTCTAAAAATACCGTTATATGTGTTGCTGGAAACATCAAACCTTCTTTAGTTGAGAAAAAAGTTGAAAAGTATTTTAGAAAAGTAAAGAATATCGACCTTTCTCATAAAAGCAAAGTTGTTGAACGGCAAAAAACGCCGAACAGTTTAGTTCATTTCAAAAAAACTGACCAGACTCACCTTGCTTTAGGAGTAAGAGCTTATGACTTATTTCATCCTCAGAGATTTTCGCAAATAGTTCTTGCCAAGATACTGGGTGGGTTTATGAGTTCTCGTCTTTTTATTTCTGTGAGAGAAAAAAGAGGTCTTGCTTATTATATTAGAACCACCTCAGAGAGCGCGACAGATACAGGTTATCTCGTAACTTTTGCCGGTGTTGATACTAAAAATGTAGAACAAGCCATAAAATTGATTTTAAAAGAATACAAAAAACTCAAGGAAAGAAAAATAACCGCCTCTGAACTGAAAAAAGCAAAAGATAATTTAAAAGGGTCCTTGGTTCTTTCTTTAGAATCTTCTGATGCTCAAGCATCTTTTTATGCCGGGCAGGAGGTTTTAACTGAAAAGATTCTTGCTCCCGAAGAGAAAATAGCCAAAATTAATGCGATTACAATAAAAGATCTTCAAAGAACGGCAAAAGAAATATTCCAGCCCAGCAAACTAAACTTGGCTGTTATTGGTCCTTTTAAAGACAAGAAAAAATTTAATAAGTTATTAAAAATCTAAAATGGAGGAAAGAAACACATTAGATATATCTTGGAGAACGATTTTTAAAATTTCGGGCACTGTAATTTTTCTCTATTTTATGTACCTTATTAGAGAAGTGATTATCTGGTTTATTTTTGCTTTGGTTATTTCTATTCTGATGGAACCAGCAATTTCGTTATTTTCTAAAAGAAGAGTTCCTCGTACGGTGGCGGTGGTAATAGTTTATCTTTTTATCTTCGGCCTTCTGGGATATCTTTTATATTTAGTGACCCCATTTTTTATTTCCGAAATTCAGCATTTTTCAGAAGTTTTTCCCCAACAACTCGAAGAATACTTTCATAGAGTATCTCCGTTATTTGAGAAATTCGGAATTGAGGCTTTTGGCAACTTCGAGGTTTTCTTGGAAAACGCCAAGAAATCTTTTCAGGCAATAGGGAGTAATGCTTTCTCAAGCATTATTGCTTTATTTGGAGGGGTTCTTGCTACTTTCTTTACTATTAGCCTTTCTATTTTTCTTTCTCTTGAGAAAGGACTAATGGAAAAAGGTTTAGCAATAGCTTTTCCTAAAAGATACGAAAAGTATTTATTAGGTCTCTGGAGAAAATCCAAGCAAAAAGTGACAGGATGGTTTTTAATGAGAATTGTTGGTGTAATTTTTGTTGGACTAAGCTCTTATATAATCTTTAGACTTTTAGATGTAGGATATCCTGTGTCATTGGCTGCTATTGGAGGAATTTTTGACTTTGTTCCTATTCTTGGTCCAACAATAGCGGCAATTTTGATATTTGCTGTTGTTTCTGTAGATAGCATATTAAAAGGAGTTTTTGTTTTCATTGCTTTCGGAATAGTCCAGCTTATTGAAAATACGGTTCTTCTTCCATCTTTAGCTAAGAAGATTATTAGAGTTCCTCCTGCTTTGGTTTTGATTGCTCTTTTTATCGGGGGAAAGTTTTGGGGAATTTTGGGAGCAATTTTGCTTGTGCCCTTGATAGCAATTCTTTTTGAATTTATAAAAGATTTTCTTGAAGAGAAGAAAGAAGAAGTGTTTTCTTCTAATTCTTATTCTGATATGTCTGAAGGACAGATTCAGTAAATTTAGTAATTTCTAACTTGCTAAAAGTTAAGAAATATGTTAAAGTGTTTTTAGTACCTTAAATTAAGAGGGGATAAAATGAAAGAAAACAAGATAGAGAGGGGATTGACAGCCCATAAGAAGAAAGAAGCTGGTGAAGGGACAATATTTCTTGTAGTTTCTGTTGAAGACCCTATGGTTATAAGCGAATTGATAGAAATGCCTTGTGTGTGCAATACTTATTTACTCCCAGATGGCTACATACTAGAGACAAAAGGAAATACTTCTACTCTGACAGCCACTATAATAGGCATCTCTGGTGTGAGTGGGGTAAAAATAGAAAGGATTCTGGAAGGCAGATCTTCAAACAAACCATCTTTGAAAGAACGAATATTGAAAGAAATTCAATTAAATGGAGGAATTTAAATGTGCAAAGGTCTAATCTGGCTTTCTGTGACTAATAGAAGGAACAATCCTAAGGAACTTTATCGAGAAATTCAAGAGATTCCAGGCATCAGAAATGTGTATTCTTCAAGGAGAACAAGGTATGGAGATCTTGAACAGATAGTTATAGAAATTACAGAGGATCCGCAAGAGCTGGGAGAGATTGTCAGCGATAATATAGACGAACTGGTAGATACGATGGTACAGAAAAAGAATATAAGGAGTCCTTCAACAGTGAGTTTTCTGATTTCGAGATATGAAAATATTCTAGAGTGGTTAAAGGAAAGGTTAAACAAGATTGATGCTGTGAGAGACGTAAAGGTGGTGGAGAGATTAGATATAGAATAATAAGGACGGAAAAAGTCCCGTCTCCCTCTTTTTTATTTTTAATAATATAGCAGCCTTTGGCTGCTTTGTATGTTAAAAAATTCTTTATTTGTTAGACTAAAATAAATATTAAAGTAATTATATATGATATATGATTTTTGACACCCACGCTCATCTTAATTTCAATGCTTTTAGAAGTGATTACGATCAAGTTATTAGAGATTGTCTTAAGGAAGAAGTCTGGATTATTAATGTTGGGACTCAGTACGACACTTCTAAAAGGGCAGTAGAAATTGCTGGAAAGTATAGTAAAGGAGTTTTTGCTGCAGTTGGTCTTCATCCTATACATTTAGATACAGGTCTGGTGAAAATGAAAATTGATAAAGAAGAAATAGAATTCAGGAGCCGTGAAGAGAAATTTGATTATGAGAAGTACAAGGAGCTGGCTAGTTCAGAGAAAGTGGTGGCTATTGGAGAAATAGGACTTGATTATTATTGGAAACCAAAAACAAAAAAGAAACAAGAACTATTTAAACAGAAGCAAAAGGAGGCTCTTTTAGAGCAACTAAAATTGGCAAAAGAGCTAAATCTTTCAGTGATTTTTCATTGCCGGATGGCCCACAAAGATTTAATAAATATTCTTTTAGAAAACTCTACTCTGAGACCTAAGAAAGCAGTAGCCCATAGTTTTGTGGGAACAGAAGAGGAGTTAAATAAATATTTAGATTTCGGATTTTATATTGGTTTTAATGGAATAATTTTCAAAAAAATACCAGGAGTAAATTTTGAACGAATTATTAAAATTACACCTTTAGAAAAGATTCTCATCGAGACAGATTCGCCTTATCTTACACCTCCTCCTTTTCAAAATAAAAGAAATACACCTTTATATGTAAAATATATAGCTCAGAAAATATC
>CAYMMJ010000006.1:0-16102 GCA_964391535.1 uncultured Candidatus Saccharibacteria bacterium | reverse complement strand
GAACACTTGGCTCCTTGTTTCAACCAATACTCTATTCTCTCCTTTTTCAAGGATACTTCTTTTGTTAAAGGGTTGAAATAACCCAGTTTCTCAATAAATTTCCCTCCTCTTGGAGCATTTCTTTTGTCAGTCACTACCACTCCAAAAAATGGTTGATTTTTTTTGCCTTGTCTAAGAAATCTTATAGTTAACATATTACCAGCTTTTTATATTTAAAGCTTCCTTTGCCGCTTCTATTTCGGCTTCTTGTTTCGAAGAACCTTGACCTTTCGCTATCAGTTCTTCGTTTAAAAAAACACCTACTATAAAATGTTTTGCATGATCAGGGCCCCACTCTTCAAGAACCTTATAGGTTGGTGTAATTCCTAATCTTTCTTGAGATTCTTCCTGGAAACGGGATTTTGGGTCCTTGAATAATCCTCTTTCAATAATTCGAGGCAATTTATTTAGCAAATACTCTTTTATGAATTCCTTGCTTACTTCGTATCCTAAATCGAGATAAATCGACCCCAGCAAAGCTTCAAATGTATTTGCTAAAATATAGTGTCGGGCTTTAGAATTATCTTTTTCTTCGCCTTTTGAAAGCAGAAGAAACTCCCCTAATCCTATCTCTTGAGCAACTTCAGCAAGTTGATTAGCGTTAACAAGAGCGGCTCTCCAGTTTGTCAATTCTCCTTCTGTCTTCTGAGGATATTTTTCGTACAAGTATTCTGTTACTATCAATTCAATAACGGCATCGCCTAAAAACTCAAGTCTTTCATTGTGTCCTAGTCGAAAATCAGGATGCTCGTTTAAATAAGACCTATGAACAAAAGCCTGAATTAAAAGATCTTTATTCTTAAAATCAAGTTTTAACTTTTTCTCTAAAGCAGAAAAATCTTTCATAAATTATTTTTTAATCTTTTCTATTTCCTTGTAAACTGTACCAAGAACTCCGTTTATAAATTTTCCTGAACTTTCTCCTCCAAAATTTTTAGCCAATTCTATTGCTTCATTAATAGCAACTTTTGGAGGAACTTCTTCTTTGTTTCCATACAACAACTCATACAACCCAATCCTTAAAACATTTCTGTCTACTATAGTAATTTTCTCAAGCGGCCACTCAGGAGCCGCTTTTTCAATAATTTTGTTTAATTCAACAAGGTGCGACGAAACTCCTTTAATCAGTCCCCAAATAAAATCGATATCTTCCAACCCCGGCCCAAATTCTTCTATGTTTCTTTCGACGATTTCTTTTAGGTCTTTCTCTTTGTTATAAAAATCCCACTCGTACAAACTCTGCATTACAATTGAACGAGAAAGATGTCGACTACCCATTTTAATTTAAAGTTAAAGATAAATAAATTTATTTTTTAGAAAGTTCTTCTAGATTCAAGGGTTTTTCTTCCCTTTTCTTTCTTTCTGCTTCCTTCATTTCTTTTTCTCTTTTCTTTCTTTCCTTCTTCTCTAACTTCTCTAAGATATTCACAACTTCTCTTCCTTTATAATAACCGCAATTCCAACAAATAGTATGAGGTAAAACAAACTTGCCGCATTTAGGACATGCTGTTAAAGAAGGAGGCTCAATCACAATATGCATCCTACGCTTGTTTCTTCGAGATTTTGTATGTCTTTGCTTGGGTACAGCCATGTTTGAATTTATAACTGATTTCAATATTAGCAAAAAAGTAATTGCTTGACAAGACCTTAAATATTTAATAATAAAAAACTGGAGGTTAAAATGGAAGTAATATCCGGATTCGAAGGAAAAGATATTGAAGAAATTATTAGAGCAATCAAAGAAATATGGAAAAAACAAGGCACTAAAGCTAAAGGAGGACAGACTCGTTACCAACTGTTAATCAGCAAACTTAATGGCCGGGCGATATTCGTTCCAACAGTTAGTACCCGCGCAGGCACAGAAACAGTCCTTATATGGAATCTTGATCTGGAAGCAGCAAAACAATTAGAAGCAACGGCAAAAAAATTGGATATTCCAATAGGATATCGTTCCTACATCTGGTTTGACAAAACGCCTGTCGTTTTGCCCAACGAAGAACAAAAAGAAGAAATCAAAGAATCAAAAGAATAAGATTATATGCCATTAGGAAAAACCTAATGGCTTTTTAATTTTTTCACCGGTGAAAAACTCTTTCTATGAATGATACAAGATCCATACTTTTTTAATAATCGCCTGTGAACTTTTGTGGGATATCCTTTATGGATATCAAATCTATATTGAGGAAATTTTTTGTGATAGTTATTCATTATCTTGTCTCGTACTACTTTAGCAACCACAGAAGCAGCCATACATGAAAAAACTTTTGTGTCTGCCTTTACAATCGACTTCTGGGAGATTTTTGAATTGATGTTAAAGTTTCCATCTATAATCAAGAAGTCTACTTTTTTGTTTTCTAGTTTCTTTTGTAATTTTTCTACTGCTCTCCTCATAGCTAACTTAGTTGCTTCCAAGATATTAATTTTATCAATTACCTTTTCTCCTACCCTACTTGTTGCCCACTTGATTTCCTGACACGAGAGAAGAATATTGTATATTGATTCTCTTTTTTTGGGACTTAATCTTTTTGAATCTCTTATATTTTTAATCAATCCTGAAAGTTCACGGCTCGGAGTTTTCTTCAGTAAAGTTGCAAGAGCACAAGCAACTACCGGTCCTGCTAATGGCCCTCGGCCTGCCTCATCAAGACAAGCCACGGTCCTAAAGCCTTTCTTCTTAAGTTTTTTTTCTTCCTCTAAAGCATCCATTGTTTAATTTTAACACATATATCTCTTGATTAAATACATCTAAATAGTTAAAATAGAAGAGGAGGGATATCGTGAATAAAATTAAAAATACAAAAGAAGGTAGGAAAGAAAAAAAGGCAAGAAGAAGATTCAAGAAAGAAATAAAAAAGAGAGTAAAGTATCTTAAGAAAGAAATAGTTCAATGCACCACAGAGAGATTATGGGAGATTTTAGAAGAAATAGAACAAAATCCTCATCTTAATAAGAAAGAACTGAAGGTCCTAATTGCTAAAAGACCAGACACGCCTAATGAAATCATAGAAAAATTAAAACGCGACGAATCCGGAACAGTGAGATTCTGGGCTCATGATACTGAACTTTATAAATTTTCTTTCCAAAACAAATAGAGTTCCCTTCTTTCTCAGTCTATAGCAATCATATCGCTCCCCTAATTTTTATATATATCCCCTACTAAAGGGGTTTTTCTATTGAAAATAAGCGGTTGATTTGACTGGAACTCTCCGAAAATATAAAATAAGGTAATCTGTTTCAGAAAATACATCTCCTACATAAACGATATGAAATTTACTCATCTTCATTTACACTCCCATTATAGTTTACTTGACGGTCTTCCAAAGATCGACGAAATTGTTGAATACGTCAAAGAATTAGGGATGGACTCTGTTGCTTTAACCGACCACGGAAATCTTTATGGCGCGGTTGAGTTTTTTAAAAAAGCAAAACAAAAAGGGATCAAACCAATAATCGGATGTGAAATATATCAAGCATATGAAAAGATGGAACAGAAAAGACCCCGAATTGACGACAAAAGATATCATTTAGTACTTTTAGTAAAAAACAAAGAAGGATACAAAAATTTAGTAAAACTTGTGACGGAAGCCCACTTGCGGGGATTTTATTACAAACCGAGAATAGACGAAGAAATATTGTCTCAACACAGTTCGGGTTTGATTGGTCTATCCGCCTGCCTGCAAGGAAAAATTCCTCAATTAATAATTGCTAATAAAATTGAGGAAGCAAAAAAGACAGCACTGAGATTCAAAGAAATCTTTGGAGACGGGAACTTTTATCTAGAATTGCAGCACCACCCAAACATTCCTGAACAAAAAAAGGTCAATGAGACTTTAATTAAATTTTCAAAAGAACTAAACATACCTTTAGTGGCTACCTGCGATTCTCACTACTTAAGACCCGAAGATGCCGAAGCCCAAGATATTTTAATGCTTATCAACACAGGAGCAGACCCTAATGATCCCGAAAGATTAACAATGAAATCAGACAACTTTTCAGTAAGGAGCCAAGAAGAAATGATAGAGTTTTTTAAAGATATTCCCGAAGCTATTGAAAACACTCAAAAGATTGCTTCTGAATGCAACTTTGAATTCGAATTAGGCAAAGTTAAACTCCCTCGATTCAAAGTGCCTGAAGGAAAAACTCCCGATTCTTACTTAAGAGAACTCTGCCAAGAAGGATTGAAAAAAAGGTATGGTTCCTCACCTAAAAAGGAGGTTTTAGAAAGAATGGATTACGAGCTCTCGGTTATAAATCAGACAGGATTTTCTTCTTATTTTTTAATAGTTCAAGATTTCGTCAAGTGGGCAAAACAAAACCGAATAGTTGTAGGGCCTGGACGAGGGTCAGCCGCTGGGTCGCTTGTAGCATATCTTCTTGGAATAACTAATGTTGATCCTATTAAATATAATCTTTTATTCGAAAGATTTTTGAACAAGGACAGAATTTCTATGCCTGATATTGATATTGACTTCACCGACCGCCGAAGAGACGAAGTCATAAATTACTTAGCCCAAAAATACGGACGCGACAAAGTGGCGCAGATTATTACTTTCGGAACAATGGCGGCAAGAGCAGTAGTAAGAGATGTAGGAAGAGCACTTGGTTATTCATACAGCTTTTGCGATAAAATAGCCAAAATGATACCCTTTGGTTTTACCTTAGACCAAACCTTAGAAAAAATTCCTGAGTTCGGCCAATTATATGAATCCGACGATAAAGTAAGAAAACTGATTGATCTTGCTAAAAAATTAGAAGGGTGCGCCCGTCACGCCTCAACCCATGCTTGCGGAGTAGTTGTGTCAAACGAACCATTAGAGATAGTTGTGCCTCTGCAACATCCTACCCAAGACGAAAAAGCAATTGTCACTCAATACGAAATGCATTCGGTTGAAGATCTCGGACTCCTAAAAATAGATCTTTTAGGGCTCAAAAATCTTACTATTATTGAAGACACTCTTGCCCGGATTTATAAAGTTCAGGATAAAAAAATCGATATAGAAAATCTTCCTCACAACGATAAAAAAACTTTTGAATTGTTCCAGAGAGGAGAAACAACAGGAGTTTTTCAATTAGAGTCAGAAGGAATGAAAAGATATTTAAAGCAATTAAAGCCGTCTAAGTTTGACGACATTATTGCTATGGTCGCCCTATACCGACCAGGTCCAATGGCTCTAATCCCGGAATATATCCAAAGAAAACATGGAAATAAAAAAGTCCAGTATCTTCATAAAAAACTTGAACCAATCCTTGCTTCCACTTACGGCTTACCTGTTTACCAAGAGCAAATTATGCAGATTGCCCAGCAGTTAGCAGGATTTTCTTTAAGCGAGGCAGATATTTTAAGAAAGGCAATCGGAAAGAAGATAAAGAAACTACTACTTGACCAGAAAGAAAAGTTTATCGAAGGAATGGAAAGAAACAACATAAAGAAAGAAGTGGCGCAAAAGATATGGAGCTGGATTGAGCCAGCAGCCCGGTACAGCTTTAACAAAAGTCATGCTACTGCCTACGCCACTATTGCCTATCAGACCGCATATCTTAAAGCACATTTCCCTGTAGAGTTTATGGCTGCTCTTCTAACATCTGAGAAGAATGATGTTGATAGAATTTCAGAGCTCATAGGTGAATGTAGAAAAATGAAAATAGAAGTACTTCCTCCAGACATCAATGAAAGTTTCAGAAATTTTTCAGTTATTCCGAAAAAGAACAAGATCCGCTTTGGGCTTTTGGCTATCAAAAATGTTGGCCAAAATGTAGTAGAGTCAATAATCAAGGAAAGAAAAGAAAGAGGGCCTTTTAAATCGATTTCTGATTTTGTCTCACGAATTGACGGAGGAACTATCAACAAGAAATCACTTGAAAGTTTAATAAAAGCAGGAGTGTTGGATAGATTAGGTGAAAGAAACCAGCTTCTTGCCAGCGTCGAAAAAATCCTTACCACAAACCGAGAAATCAGAAGGAACCAAAACAATGGACAAAAAAATCTTTTTGGAGATTCGTTTCACTCAGATTGTAATTTTAAACTCGAAAAAGCAAATCCTGCTTCCCTGCAAGAGAAACTTAAATGGGAAAAAGAGCTTCTAGGACTTTATGTAAGCGCTCATCCTTTGGAAAACTTCAAAAATATTCTAAGAAATAAAGTTCTCCCTATAAAAGAAATAGGTGAACGAGTTTGGGGTCAAAGAATTAAAATCGGAGGGATAATTGCAGGAATTAAGAAAATCATCACCCGAACTGGCAAGCCAATGCTTTTTGTTAAAGTAGAAGATTTAGAAGACAAAATCGAAGTAGTTGTTTTTCCAAATATAATCGAACAGAACCCTACCGCTTTGCAAGAAAATAAAATAGTGATGATTACTGGAAGAGTAGATAGAAAAGACGAGGCACCGAAAATAATCTGCGATAGCGTTGAAGAAATCGTGGAAGAAAAAAAGCAACAAGATTAATATTATAACCCAAAAAAATATGCCAAGAGAAACAGAAAAAATAGAACGAATCCGTCACTCCCTTGCTCATATAATGGCTTGGGCAGTTTCTTCTATCTGGCCGGAAACAAAATTTGGTATTGGTCCCACAATAGAGAACGGCTTTTATTACGATCTCGATATTAAAGGAAAAATCACTCCCAACGATCTTGCTCGAATCGAGAAAAAAATGAAACAAATTATTAAGAGAGACATCGCTTTTAAAAAGAAAAAAATTACAAAGAAAGAAGCAAGAAGGTTATTCAAAAATCAACCTTACAAGTTGGAATTAATAGAAGAAATTCCTGAGAAAGAAATAACTATTTATCAAAGCGGTGACTTCATAGATCTTTGCAGAGGACCTCATATAAAATCAACTAAAGAAATTCCAGTTGAGGGTTTTAAATTAACAAAAATAGCCGGAGCGTATTGGAAAGGCAACGAAAAAAATAAAATGCTTACAAGAATTTATGGCATTGCCTTTAATACAAAAAAAGAACTCAGAACATACCTAAAAAGAGAAGAAGAAGCCCAGAAAAGAGACCACAGAAAATTAGGAGACCTTCTTGATCTATTCTCTTTTGACCAAGAAGTCGGGGCAGGTCTTGTTCTCTGGCATCCAAAAGGCGCCCTACTTCGCCAAATCATCGAAGACTACTGGATAAAAGAGCATTTAGAAAATGGGTATGAGATTCTAAGAACTCCCCATATTGGAAATTTAAAACTATGGGAAAAATCTGGCCATTGGAATTTCTACAGAGAGAATATGTATTCTCCTATTGATATCGACGAAGAAAAGTATGTATTGAAGCCAATGAATTGTCCTTTTCATATGAAAATATACAGCGCAAGAATAAGGAGTTATAAAGAACTACCTATAAGATGGGCGGAGTTAGGAACTGTTTATCGTTACGAAAAATCCGGCGTTCTGCATGGATTAACGCGAGTCCGCGGTTTCACTCAAGATGATGCACATATCTTTTGCACTCCCGAACAACTTTCGGAAGAATTAATAAAAACTCTTAGATTTGGACTGAAGTTCTTAAAAACTTTTGGATTCACAGAATACGAAATTTATCTCTCCACCCGCCCCAAAAAATATATAGGAACTAATAAGATATGGAAAAAAGCAACTAATTCTTTGAAATATGCTTTGGACAAATTAAAACTAAAATACCAAACAGATCCAGAAGGAGGAGTTTTTTATGGTCCCAAAATTGATATAAAAATAAAAGATTCGCTGGAAAGGCTGTGGCAATGCACAACTATTCAGATAGACTTTAATCTTCCGCAAAGATTTAATATTACCTACGTTGATAAATCGGGAAAGAAAAAACAACCAATTATGATTCATCGAGCACTGCTGGGATCAATAGAAAGATTTATAGGAGTTTTGCTTGAGAACTGTGCTGGAAACCTGCCCTTGTGGCTCTCTCCTGTTCAGATATGGATAATCCCTATCGGAAAACACCACATAAGATACGCTAAACAAATAGCCAAAACAATGAAGAAAAGAAGTCTAAGAGTGAAAATCAAAGACGAACCAGAAACGGTTTCCAAGAAAATTAGGGACGGAGAGATACAAAAAATTCCTTATATGCTGGTAGTTGGAGATAAAGAGATGAAGAAAAACTCAGTAAGAGTGCGACAAAGAAAAAAAGGAGACTTGGGAATTATAACTCTTGAAAAATTTATCAAAAGAGTTATTGAAGAAGTAGAAAAGAAAAAATAAAGGTCGGACAAAACAATAAATATATATAAACAATATGTCTAAAATAAATATTGCTAATTCCAATAAATTATTTACATTATTCGGATTAATAATACTGACAGCAAGTATAGGTATTTTTCTTGCTACCAGTAATGTTTATGCCCAGGAAGCAACTAGCAAAGCCACAAATAACAGCCAAGTAGAGGAAGCAATTGCCGCTGACGAAGAAGTAACTCCACAAGATTTAGGTGTTGGAGACCCAAAACTTCTGCCAGACAGCCGTTTTTATTTTTTGAAAGCATGGGGAAGAAAAATCCGGCTTTATCTGACCTTCAATCCTGTAAAAAAGACAGAGCTAAGAGAAAGATACGCTAATGAAAAGTTGATTGAACTAAAAAAACTAACTCTCAAAAGCAAGAATCCGGAAGTTATTGAAAAAGCACTTCAAAACTATCAGGAAGAGATTGATAAAATAAAGGAAAGCGCTGACAAGTTAAGCGAAAACGCTTCTCAGAATCCAGAAATATCGAAATTCCTTGATAAATTTACCCAGCAACAGCTCCTTCACCAAAGAATCCTTGAGAAGTTAGAAAAACAGGTTTCTCCAGAAGTTTTTGAAAAAATAAAACAGGCAAGAGAAAGACATTTAGAAAGATTTGGCCAAGTAATGACAAAATTAGAGAATAAAGAAAAGATTCAGGAAAGAATAGAAAAGAATTTAGAAAAAATAAAAGGTTCGAAGTTCAAGAACCTACGAAGTCTTGAAGTATTAAAAGAACTTGAAGAAAAAGCACCCGACCAAGCAAAAGAGGCCATAAGAAAAGCTCGCGAGAGAATACTTGAGAAAGCAAAGAGCAACATAGAAGGCTGGTCTCCTCAAGATGTAGAAAAATTCAAGTCCTATATGGAAAAAATCAGCGGTGATAGAGAAGAACAATTAGAAATCTTAGAAAATCTGAGGTCGGAATTAAAAGAAAATCCTGAACTTAGAGAGAAACTTCAAGAAGTTAGAAAAAGAATTATAAAACAGATACCTCAGAAAGTAATAAAAGCAGGTTGTCCCAAAATAGAACTACCTGCTCCAGATTTTTGCAAGGAAGGAAGAATTGTTTTTGAAAAAGACGAAAAAGGGTGTGTGATTTCTCTGAAATGTGTTATACCGGCTGAGTTAAAAGTCCATATTCCAACAACGACCAAAGAAAGAAAAGTATGTACTGCTTTATGGGATCCTGTTTGCGGTAAAGACGGAAGAACTTATTCAAATGAATGTTTTGCCAAAATAGCCGGTGTAGAAATATCCCATAGAGGAATATGTAAAAAAGAAATGACCTGCGCTCAAAAATGCAGATCTATGGGATATAGCGCAGGAATATGTAGAACTTGGCCAATAACTCAATATGTCAAGGAAACAGGGTGTAAAGAAAATGAAGAAAATATCGGACAGACACCAGACTGTCGCATTGCTGAAAAAATAGTTGGTACAGGAAAAACTTGTTGTTGTATAAAATTAAAAAGAGTTCCCGGGCCTCAACCACCATCAATCGAAATTAAGAATAAAGCAACTCCTAATCTTCCCAAGGAATAGCGATATTGCCCTACAAAAACCCTCTCTTTAAAAAAGAGAGGGTTTTTGTTTTCATTGAAGACAGCAAAATTTTTTGATAAGATACTCAAATATGCAATACTTCATCATCACTTATGGATGCCAAATGAACAAATCAGATAGTGAACGTATTTCTTCACTACTGGAAAGTATTGGTTACAAAAAAGCTTCAAAAGTAGACAAAGCTGATTTAGTTATTCTTAATATGTGCGCCGTAAGACAATCAGCGGTAGACAGAATTTATGGAAGAATAAAAGAAATTAACAAAATGAAAAGAAAGAAAAAAAAGATAAAGACATTACTTACAGGATGCGTTCCAAAAAAAGATTTAAGAAAATTTAAAAACCACTTTGACTACGTCCTTCATATTAAATCTCTGCCTCGCTGGAAAGATTTTTTAAAAAAACAAAGTTTTTTTTATTACCCTGACCCAAGAAGCAAAATCTTCAACGAAAAGTTTGATATACGCTATTTAAAACAAGAACCTCTTTACTCAAATAATTTTTCTATTTTTATTCCTATATCAACTGGCTGCGATAACTTCTGTACTTTCTGTATTGTCCCTTTTGTAAGAGGACCTTTAGTAAATAGAAGCCACAGAGATATTATAAAAGAAGCAAGAAACGCTGTTAAAAACGGTTGTAAAGAAATTTGGCTCCTTGGACAAAATGTAAACGCTTATATCTCCCCCACTGACCCTTCTATAAATTTTGCCCACCTAATAAAAAAAATAAATGAAATCAAAGGAGATTTTTGGATTCGTTTCACAAGCCCCCATCCAAAAGATTTCTCTGATGAATTGATAAGCACAATGGCGCATTGCAAAAAAGTAACTAAATACCTCAACCTGCCTGTACAATCCGGAGACAGCCGAATCTTAAAAAGAATGAATAGACCTTATACTATCTCACAATACAAAAAATTAGTTAAAAAAATCCGGAAACAAATCCCCGAAATTTCTCTGTCAACTGATGTAATTGTTGGTTTTCCGGGAGAAAAAGAAAAACATTTTCAGAATACTGTAAAACTTTTTGAAGAAATAAAATTTGATATGGCTTATATTGCTCAGTACTCTCCCCGACCGGGAACGGTGGCCGCAAAATTATTCAAAGACGATGTTAAAAAAACAGAAAAAGAAAGAAGAGAAAGAACCTTAACCGAAACTCTAAAAAAGATAACCCTTAATAAAAACAAAAAATATGTCGGCAAGAAAGTTAGAGTGTTAATACATAAATCAAAAGGTGGATATTTAATAGGTAAAACAAATACTTACAAAACAACAAAATTAAAAGGAGGAAAAAAATTATTAGGGAAATTCGTAGAAGTAAAAATAACAAAAGCTACTCCTTGGGGACTTGCCGGCCAGTTAGAAAAAACTCCAAAGTATGATAAAAAATTAATTGTTATTTTAGGACCCACTGCTTCGGGAAAAACAAAACTGGCTATTGACTTAGCAAAGCAATTTGACGGCGAAATAGTATCTGCTGATTCTCGTCAAGTCTACAAAGAAATGAATATTGGTACAAACAAGCCTACCAAAAGAGAAATAAAATCTGTTCCCCACCATTTAATAGATATTATAAAACCCAACCAAGAATTTAATGTAGCCTTATACAAAGACCTGGCACTAAAAACTATTCAAGAAATTCAGGCAAGAAATAAACTACCTTTCTTGGTAGGAGGCACAGGACTTTATATATCAGCCGTGGTTGAAAATATAGATTTTCCAAGAATTCCTGCAAATAAGAAATTAAGGAAAAAACTAGAAAAGAAAACAGAAAAAGAACTTTTTTCTCTTTACAGAAAACTTGATCCAGAAGGATCTAAATTTATTGAGAAGGAAAACAAAAGAAGGCTTATCAGGGCAATCGAAGTATGCAAAGCAACGGGTAAGTCATTTTGGCAACAAAGAAAAAAAGACGAACCCCTGTTTAATGTTTTAGAAATAGGAATAAAAACAGACAAAAAAATACTTCAAGAAAGAATTCAAAAAAGGATAAAAAAAATGATAAAAAAAGGTTTGGAAAAAGAAGTAAGAAAACTATTTAAGCAATACAAAAATATTCCATCTCTGGACACTATAGGATACAAGGAATGGAAAGAATATTTCGAAGGAAAAATAAATAAAGAGGCAGCAATTGAAAAAATCATTGCCAATACCAAAAGATACGCCAAAAGGCAGATGACTTGGTTCAAAAAAGACAAGAAAATTAAATGGATAAAAAACAAGAAAGAAGCAGAAAGATTAATTAGAAATTTTCTTAAATAAAAAGAGGGGTAAGAACCCCTTTAGATAACGAATTATTTAGATCTCCCTGTTAATAAACCAGGATTTTTTCTTGCCTCTCCCCAAAGATCGTCCACCAGTTTTTTACCTGTTTTTTCCTCCCATTCTTTAATGGGCAATCCATATTTCCTTCTCAACTCATCTCCAAAATCAAGACCGTTGTAGAGACAAAATGAAATCAATCCTTCTTCGGTAGCATATTGAACTACGCATCTTTCTACCCTCGGCTGCAACTGGATATTCCATGGATCTTGAAACCACATTGAACCTACCAGAATACTATTGTGATGGAAAGGTCTAAGAGACTGATAATCTCCTTTAGTTACTGCTCTGATAATCATCTTCACCGGATCTTCTGTTCCGCTTGGCAGATTTTCTTGGATTACGAACTTATTGATATTTTTCAAAAATGACACTCCTATTCTTGCTTTTAGAAAAACTCCTTTCTTTTTTAGAAGATCATCTCTGATAAAATTTACTAGTCCTTCGACATCAACGAAGCGCGTAATAGGAACAGGCTTTTTCTTTTCTTCGTCCCAGAAAATATAGGTTGCTCCGCCACACATTGGATTTGCTCCAAATCCAGGATACTGCTTTTCTCTCACTTTCTCTATCAGTTCTCTTACAGGATCAATAAACGGCACAGGATAAAAGTCATCTCTGGTAATTTCTCCATTGAATTCTTTCTCAATTACTTCAAAAATATCTACGTAATCCACTCTAAACTTTTTCAAAAACTTTCCTGTAATCTTCTTTATACTTCCTGCCATTGCTATTGGCTGAAAAATAACTCCTCTGACTACATCTCTGTTGTCAATAGCAAACCTTATTATTTTTCCCATTTCACTAAGATTTGACTGAGTCACGGTTGGAACCAAAACAACACTTCTAAATCCTGCCTTTCTGAGATTTTCAATGGCTCTCTTTGAGTATTCTATCCAAGGATTAGTTTTGTCTTCTACCCCATCAAAACTCATATAGATGGTATTAATCACTCCCTTCAGGTCCTTAGTAAACTCTAGATCGTGGGCTATTCTAATGCCGTTTGTATTTAACTGCACATGAGAAAAAAGTTCTCTTGCTATCGTTAAAATCTCAAGAATATCTTCTCTAATAGTTGGTTCTCCTCCAGTAATCTGAATTGCTATTCCTCCTGCTCTCTTTGCCATTATCATCATCTTTTTCAGCTCCGCTAGCGAAGGGTCATAGACATATCCTGAACGCCCCGCATTCATAAAACAATACCAGCATCTGAGATTACAACGGTTTGTTACTAGCAAATTTACCAAAAGAGGCCAGGAATGATGTGTCTTATAAAGACCTTCTCCGCCAGAGGGTCCTAAAAGAATGGGGCCTTTTGCAGTTCTTCCTGTAATTTGATATTTCATCCATTTCTTCCAAAGTTGAGCATCACGAAAGACAATGTCTTCAAAATGACCGTGTTTTTCGCAATCTTTCTCTATCCATATTTGATTTGATTTTTCAACGAGCAAAGCAGGGAGAGATTTCACTTTTCCTTCTGCCAAACATCCTGGACACACCGACACTACTTTCATTGGGAGATCAAAACTTTCTTCCTTGGTTAATCTATTTCCTTTTTTTCGCATTCTCTCACCTATTCTTATCTTTTATCGATTTTTAAAAAAAGTCAATGCTTTTGGCATTGACGAAATTCCTCAGACCAAAATTGTCAGGTTATTATTTTTCTCTTTCTATGCCAAAATCTGCCATAAACTTCAGTATATCGTTCCATTTATTAGACGGCAGAGCACTAAGACAACGTTTCGCTTCATAAACATAACTTTTTGCCATTGTAGACGCCTGAGCCTTGCTTTCTGTCTTTTGAATCAATTTTACGGCTTCCTTTATGTCCTTTTTTGCAATCTGTTTTTTTCTTAAAATTTTTAAAAATCTTTTTTTATCAGCCAGAGAAAGTTTCCGAAAAGCAAGTAAAATAACAATGTTGCCAAGTTTTCTTTCCTTAATATCGTTTCCAATTTCTTTTCCAAAAATTTCTTCCCTGCCAAAAATATCCAAAACATCATCTTGAATTTGGAAAGCTATTCCCAAATAAAGACCAAATTTTCTAAGGAGCGCAAGTTGAGCCTTAGTTGCTCCTGCTACCAAACCTCCTATTTCGCAACTTGAACGAATCAGACTTGCTGTTTTTTTACTGACCATCTTAAAGTAATCTTTTTCTGTAATTTCATGGTATCGATAGTTCTCAACAAATGATTCTTCCTCTCGGCCTGTCTGTTCAAATAGAATATCGTACATTTCACCATCTACTATCGCTTTCATAGTCTTTCCCAACATCCTGCATATTTTTTCTCCTTTTTTCCATTGACCTGCTTCTTGAAAAATAGCCGCTCCGTAATCAATGCTTGCTATTTGAGCAATTGACTTTCCGAATTTAAACCAGCAGGTAGGCTTTTTTCTCCTTAAAGTACTGTTGTCAATTATATCGTCTATGATTAGAGTAAAATTATGCAAAATTTCAATACTAGCAGCAGGATATAGAACATCTTCAATCCTCCCCCCAAGCATTTTACAAGAAGCAATTGCCAGCGCCGGTCTTATCCTTTTTCCCCCTGTAAGAACTTGGTAATATATCACTTTTTGAATTTTCTTATCAACACCAGAATTCAGCAATTCTCGCATTATGGGAGTAATTTTTCTATCTACGTAATTTAGAAATTTTTTTAATTCCAAATAGTTCATATTTTTTGATTTAGTTCTTCTTCTATTCTTAACAACTGGTTATATTTTTCTATTCTCTCCCCCCTTGCAGGAGCGCCGGACTTGATAAAATCAGCACCTATTCCAACAGCAAAATCTGCAATAAAATTATCTACAGTATCACCAGACCTGTGAGAAACAAGAACCTTCCATCCAAAAGATTTAGCAAGCTTTGCTGCTTCAATTGCCTCGCTTACTGTGCCTACCTGGTTTGGTTTTATTATTGTCCCGGAACAACATCCCATTCTATGCGCTTTTTTGATTCTTTCTACGTTTGTAGTCAAGAGATCATCTCCAAGAATAAAAATTTTTTCTCCAAGAGCATTTTTTATTTTTCTAAACCCTTCAAAATCATTTTCGGCAAAAGGATCTTCAATAAATAAAATTGGAAATTTATTTATTAAACTCTGGTAAAACCTCAAAAGATCACCGACATTCATTTTCTTTCCTTCAAGAAGATATTTTTTGTTTTTGTAGAATTGAGTAGCGGCTGCATCTATTCCAATTTTTATTTTTTTCAAAAATCCTGCTTTTTTTACTGCTTTTATTATTAAATTCAAAGCGTCAGAAGTTTTTTTCAAAGGAGGAGCAAAACCTCCCTCATCTCCAAGATTTGTAGCAAGTTTTCCAAATTTTTGCTCAAGAATTTTTTTAAGAGAGTGATATATTTGGGTAGCTATCCTTAAGTTTTTTAAAAAAGATTTCTCTTGGGGAACAATCATAAATTCCTGAATATCTAAATTATTGCCTGCATGAGCGCCCCCATTAATTATATTAAAGCAAGGCAATGGAAGAGTAAATTTTTCCTTAGGTGAAGTTAACAATCTCTCATTATAAATATCGGCAATATGTTGATAAAGAGGAATACTGCGCGCTTCCGCTCCCGCCCTGCAGCAAGCCTCCGAAACAGGAAGCGTTGCATTAGCTCCTAAGCGGCTTTTGTTCTTAGTTCCATCTAGTTTTTCTAGCAAAAAATCGATTTTTTTCTGATTAATAACGTATTTTCCTTCAAGATTTGGTGCAATAATTTTATTTATATTTTTAACTGCTTTCAGAACCCCTTTTCCATTATATCTTTTTCCCCCGTCTCTTATTTCTCTGGCCTCATACCTCCCCTTGGAAGCACCAGCAGGACAAGAAGCCCGAAACAAACTATCATTAATAAATATATCAACTTCAACAGTAGGATTTCCTCTTGAATCAAGAATTTCTCTTGCTTTTATCTTTTTGATCTTATAAGTTATTTTAATTCTTAAATT
>CAYMMJ010000005.1:0-16965 GCA_964391535.1 uncultured Candidatus Saccharibacteria bacterium | reverse complement strand
GAATGATTTGGTATTATGAGATAAATTCGTCCGCTTTCTGTCTAATAGTAATTAAAAAATTATGGAGATACAAAATATTTTTCATCTTGCTGATATTTACAGAATTTCTGAATCTCTTGTGCCTTGGTTTTTTTCTACCGGGCTCAAGATTATAGGTATTTTAGTTGCTGCTGTTGTTGCTGACAAAGTCGGCCGCTTTTTTATTGATAAATCAGTAAGAGAGTTAGTAAAACCGGATATGGCTGTTCCTGATTATAAAGAAGCAGAAAGAAAGAGAGAAGATACGCTTATTAAGATTTTTAACAATATTTTAAGAATTACTATTTTAATAGTTATTGTTTTAACTATTCTTCCTCAGTTGGGAATAGACATCACTGGTCTTTTGGCGGGTGCTGGAATTGTAGGTATAGCTTTAGGTCTTGGAGCAAGGTCTTTAATTCAAGATTTCTTGGCAGGTATTTTTATAATCTTGGAAAATGTCTATCGGATTGGAGATGTAGTTTGTCTTGATGGCACTTGCGGAGCAGTTGAGAATATTACTTTAAGAAAAACTGTGCTAAGAGATCTTGACGGAGTGGAGCACCATATCTCGAACGGTTCTATCAAAAAGGCCTCTAATCTATCAAAAGATTTCGCTAGAGTAAATCTTAATGTCAGTGTTGCTTACAATTCGGATTTAGAAAAAGTGATAGAAGTAGTAAATAAAGTAGGCAACGAATTAGCCCAAGATGCTCAGTGGAAAGACGACATCCTAAAGCCTCCTCAGTTCTTAAGGGTAGACGATTTTGCTGATTCGGCAATTATAATAAAAATAGTAGGCGATACCAAACCCTTGAAGCAGTGGGCAGTTGCCGGAGAACTAAGAAAAAGATTAAAGATTGCTTTTGACAAGGAAAATATTGAAATACCTTTCCCTCAAATAGTTGTCTGGCCGCGAGGGGAGCAGAAAAAATAATGCCAAAATTTACAAAAGAAAAGATCAAAAAACAACTTCTTGATGATATCAAGAAGTTGAAGAGCAAAGAAGGATTTATTTCAGCCGGTTTGCCTTTATATAACCGGCTTTTTGGACGTGATTCCTTGATAGTTTCTTGGGAACTGCTCGATATAGATTCGTCGGTAGCCAAAAACACTCTAGATATTCTTTCATCTCTTCAAGGAAAAAAGACAAATAAAAAAAGAGAAGAAGAGCCAGGAAAGATATTACACGAACATCAGATTGGCAAGAAAGTGCATCCAAAAGGATATTTCCCTTTTCCTTATTATGGTTCTGTTGATGCAACTCCTCTTTTTTTGGTGCTCTTTTCTTTGTATTTTCAAAAGACACGCAACAGAAAGTTTATAAAGAAACATTTTTTAAATATCATTTCTGCTCTTAACTGGATATTGAATTATGGAGACAGGGACGGGGATTTGTTTTTGGAATACAAAAGACAAAATCCTAAAGGGTTGTTTCATCAAGGATGGAAAGATGACTTTTCTAACCATCTTAAAATTGATCCCCCAGTGGCTATTGTCGAAGCGCAGGGATATCAGTATCTTGCTTTAATTGAAACTGCTAAGATCTTTTTGGAATTCAAAGAAGAAAAACTTCAGAAAAATTTGCTTAAAAGAGCGCAAGAATTAAAAGAAAAATTTAATAAATATTTTTGGATGAAAAAGAAGAAATATTTTGCTTTAGCGCTTGATGGCAAGAAAAAGCAGAGAAAGGCTATCACTTCGAATCCGGGACATCTGTTGTTCACAGGAATCTGTGATAAAGAGAAAGAAAGGTTAGTTGTGAAAAGATTGTTTGCGAAAGATATGTGGACACCTTTTGGTATAAGAACTCATTCTGCTAAAGAACCTGATTTTGATGCTTTCAGTTATCACCGGGGATCTATCTGGCCTCACGATAATTGGGTTATTGCCCAAGGACTTAAAAAATTGGGATACAAAAAGGAATACCAAAAAATAAAGTCCGCTCTTTTAGCGGCTTATAAACATTTAGGATATATTCCTGAGCTTTACGCGGTAGTAGATGATAAACTTGTTGAAATTCCTCGTGCTTGCTGGCCTCAAGCCTGGGCAACAGGTGCCCTACTGAATTTCTTAAATAAGTAGAATTTCTTCAAAATTTCTCAAAGAAGCTTTTGTTATTTTTTTAAAAAATTCTTTTCGCTTTTTTAGTTGAGCGGTTTTTATTTCTTTTGGCTTTGCCCAAATTCCTCCTGTGGCAAGAAAGAGCAGGTTGCCTCTAAAAAGTATTTTGAAAATCTCTTTCTTGTTTTTTGGAAGTCTTTCTAGATATTTCTCGATTAGATATTTTCTCTGCCATTGTTTTGTCTGCCAAAGATGGCAGAAAAGGTAGGCAATATCATAAGCAAAATTGTTTATTTCCATTGATTCCCAGTCTATTACCTTGAGCCCTTTTTTTGTAAAGATAATGTTTCCTAAATTAAAATCTCCGTGAGAAAGATATCGATGCTCTTTTTTGAAAATGTTTATATATTTTTTTATAAACTCTTTTCCTTTTGTGAATTCCTTTTCTGTTATAATTTTTTCTTTTCTAAATTTTTCAATAGATAAAGAAATATTTTTGTAGTTTGAAAGAGGAAAGGTTCCAAGAGGAATATTTCTAAAACAAGAAATTCTTGTCTTCCAAAGACAAGAGAGAAAGTCAACTATTTTTGATATTTTATCCTTGCTTGGCCTTTTTTCTAATTTTTCGTTGTCTCCCAAAGGATTTTCTTTGATGAATTCTCTTTCAAACCACTCAAAATCTTTTTCAAATTTTCCTTTATAATACTCAGGAAGAAATCTTAGAAAAGGAATTTTTTCTTGAAAATTTTTTTTCTGAAAAAAAATAGCAAGGGCTGTTTCTTTCTTTACTTTTTTGGCAGCATCCTTGTTTTTCTGAATTCTTGCGTAAAAAATTATCTTCTTTTCGGAAGGATTTTTGCATAAACTGCAATATCTGTGTTTTCCTCCTTTGGTCTTTTCAATAAATTTTTTAGGAGAGATTTTTGGTTTTAAGCACTCTCTTTTTAAAATCCTCTCAATTTTTTGGGAGATATTTGGAATAAGAAAATTTTTCATTTTCTTTTACTTGCAATCTTCAAAAATACCTTTTCGTAATCGTCCACCATTTTTTCTAAAGAAAACTTTCTCTCAACCCATTTTCGGCAATCTTCTCGTCTAATTTCTCCAATCTTTTTAATTGCTTCCACAAAACCGCTAATATTGACTTTTCCGTTTTTTGCAAATGGCTCTACCACAAACCCAGTTTTTTTGTTTTTTATAACTTCCGGAGCAGACCCTCTTCTAAAAGTGATGACTGGCGTTCCGCATGCCATTCCTTCTGTGAAAGTTAGACCAAATGGTTCTTCCCATTGAATTGGGCAAAGCAGGGCTTTTGCTTGGCCATAATATTTATAGGTTTTCTCGTAGGGGATATTGCCGATATATTTTATATTTTTTCCAAGATAAGGTTTGATTTTTTTATTCCAATATTCGCCATAAGCAGGCGTTCCCGCGATTAGAAGTTTTTGTTTTGCCTTGATTGCTGCCTGAACAGCAACATCAGGACCTTTTTGGGGAAGTAATCTGCCCAAGAATAAAAGATGATCTTTTGCTTTTTTGGAGAAAGGGAATAACTTAAGGTCTATTCCGTTATAGACGGTGGCAATATAATTTAATTTTGGTGCTGGTTTCCTTTGGGCGTTTGAGATAGAAACAAAATACTGGTTTTTTGAAGAGAACATTTCAAAGACCTTTGCTCTCCAGGGATATATAGGGTCGTGGAGCGTATAGACAACAGGAATTTTCTGGAAAGCCATTGCTAAAGCCAGAGCTCTGTCCGCAGGATGTATGTGAAGAATATCAAAATTTTCTTTAATAGCGGTTTTGTACATTAAAGAAACAAAATACTCATCCCACAAAGTATAAATTTTTGAACGTTCTACTGGTCCAACATATTTACCAGAAAGAATCTTTAGATCTTTTCTTCCTGAAATTCCATGAAGAGGCTTAAGATTTCCTGTGATGATTTTTGTAACTTTTAATTTTGATCCTTTGGGAGCAAAAAAATATACTTTGTGTCCTTTTTTTGTTAGACCTTCTGCTACTGCTTTAGCAATAAACATTGGAGCATAGATGATATCTTTGGGAGAGGGGATGGTATAGTGTCCCGTGATCATCATTCCTATTTTTAATTTTTTTCTCATAATTTTTTATTTAAAACTTTGTAATATACCTCTTCATATCTGTCGGTCATTTTCTGATAGGTGAACTTTCTCTCCACCCATTTTCGGCAATCTATTCTTTTTATAGTATCTATTTGTCTAATTGCTTTAATAAATCCATTCATATTCTTCTCTCCCTTTTTTGTCATAAATGGCACTACAAAGCCAGTTTTTTTGTCCTTGATTACTTCTGGCACAGATCCTCTGTCAAAAGCAACTACCGGTGTTCCGCATGCCATTGCTTCTACCATTATTAGTCCAAAAGGTTCATGCCATTCAATAGGGTACAGGACCGCTTTTGCTCTACCGTAGAAATCAGGTAATTCTTCTTGAGAAAGCTCCCCTACGTATTTTATTTTTCTTCCCAGATGGGGTTTAATCTTCGTTTTAAAATATTCTCGCCTGCTTTTATCCAGCCTTCCAGCAATAAGAAGTTTTGAACCTGTTTTTTCTGCTGCCCAGATGGCATTCTCAATTCCTTTGTAAGGGTCGATTCGGGCAATCCAGGCAAAGTAATCATCAGGTTTGGGGTTGAATTTGTAAGGAGAGATATCAATGCCGTTATAGACAATCCAATTATGTGGAAATCTCACTGGACATAGTTTTCTTTGGGATTTTGAAATAAAACATCCAAGGGTTGTCTTTTTGTGGATCTCAAACATTTTTAATCTTGTTGGCAATCTCTTGGGGTTGGTAATAGAAGATGTATATAAAGGATTATGAAAAGTATGAATAACCGGCGTTTTGGTTAATTCCTGGAAGAAAAGAGTCCACAAATCTAAGTGAGCGTGGATTATATCGAACTTTCCTGCTTTTTTGAAAGCGGCCGATAGGTTTTCTAAGTTCCAGAAAGGATCAGTCCAAGGGATATTATCTTTTTTTAGGGCTCGCGGATAAACCGATACTAATTTTGCTTTAGTTTTTGAATCTCCAGAAGCAAAAAGAGTGACATCATGTCCTCTTTTTATTAATTCTTCTGTAAGGTAATGAACGATTCTTTCAATTCCTCCATATTTTTCAGGAGGAATGCTGACCCACAAGGGGGCAATTTGAGCAATTTTTAGTTTTTTATTTTTTCCCATTTTTTTGGTCTTTTAGAATTTTATAGTATAGGGCTTCGTATTTATTTACCATCTTTTTTAAGTTAAATTTCCTTGTTACATGTCTTCGGCAATCAATTCTCTTTATTTCGTTTATCTTTTTTACTGCTTGGATTGCTTCCTCTTTGCCGGAGACAAGAAACCCTGTTTTTTGGTCTTTTATAATTTCTGACATCGAGCCGCGATTATAAGCAACGACTGGTGTTCCGCAGATCATTGCTTCAATAACAACAAGCCCAAAAGGCTCTTGTCTTTTTATTGGATAAAGAAATCCTTTGGCATTACTGAAAAGTTCAATTTTTTTCTGAAAATCGGCTACACCTACAAATTGAATTTGTTTTCCATCGATCAGAGGTTTAATTCGATAATCAAAATAGTCGCTGTAGCCCGGAAGAATTGGCCCCGATATTATGAGATTCTCTCCGGCAGCTTTTGCTATTTCAATTGCTTCAGCCGGTCCTTTTTCAGGAGAGATTTTTGAAAGCCACAGAAGATAGTTTTTTGGTTGAGGATTGAAAGGGTATTGTTCAATTGGCAAGCCATGGTATATAGTCTTTACAGAGTTGATTCCCGGTGCTGATTTTTTTTGATTTTTGGAGATAGTGACATAATTTATTTTCGGAAATTTTTTGAACAGAACTATCATTTCTTCGTATATTGGATGGTGGACAGTGCTTACTACAGGCGGTTTTAGGAGTGGGCTTAAATGAGTAGTGTAGAATTCACAGTGGTCATGAATAATATCAAACTCATTCTGCATTTCCAGAACTTTTTTGTATAAAAGCGAATAAACAGCATGAGGCGCATGAAGATGAGCGCGCCATAAACTTTTATGCCATATCGGAACTAATCGTGCAGATGTTTTTGAGTCGCCGCTTGCAAAAAGAGTAACTTGATGTCCTCTTTTTACCAGTTCTTCTGTAAGCCAAGAGACGACTAACTCTGTTCCGCCATAGTTGTAAGGGGGAACAGGAATCCATAGCGGCGCCACTTGAGCAATTCTCATAAATTAAGTATAATTAAAATTACCCTGTATATTTATCATACCCGATTCAGGGCTCAAAAACAATGCTAAATTCCCCAATAGAAGAAATCAAATCTCGCCTTGATATAGTAGAGGTGATTTCTTCCTATATCAAACTTCAGAAATGCGGTGTAAATTATAGAGCACGTTGCCCTTTTCACTCCGAAAAAAAGGCATCATTTTTTGTCTCGCCCAGACTTCAGATTTTTAAATGTTTTGGGTGTGGCGCATCGGGCGATATTTTTAAATTTATAATGATGATTGAGGGAATAGAATTTCCAGATGCGCTGAAACTTCTTGCCCAAAAAGCAGGAGTTCAACTAAAACCCATAAGCCCAGAGTTAAAAACGCAAAGACAACGTCTTTATGAGATTTGCGAACTTGCCTGTAAATTTTTTGAAAAGCAACTTCAGGCAAGTAAGAGCGGCAAGGAAGCAAAAAAATATCTTTTGGGAAGAAAGATAAACGAGCAGTCAATAAAAGAATGGAGATTGGGATATGCTCCTGATAAACCAAATGCTTTGGGTGAATTTCTGACCTCAAAAGGTTATAAGATGGAAGAAATTAAAAAAGCAGGGCTTGTTACTCAGAGCGAGGGAGGAAGGTATTTTGACCGTTTTCGAAGCCGGATTATCTTTCCTATTTTTGATTTAAATTCTCAAGTTATTGCATTCGGAGGAAGAATTTTTGGTCCTCGAGCCGAGAAGGAAATAGCCAAGTATGTTAATACTCCTGCAACTCTACTTTATGATAAAAGTAAAACATTGTATGGCTTGCACCGGGCAAAATTAGAACTACATAGAAAGAATTTTTGTATTCTTGTTGAGGGATATACTGACTGTATTATGGCTCATCAGGCAGGTTTTGAGAATACAGTAGCCGTTTCTGGAACAGCACTTACTTCTTTGCAATTAAAGATTCTTAAGCGCTATACCGAAAACTTGGTTTCTGCTTTTGATATGGATGTTGCTGGAAATTCTGCTACAAAAAGAGGAATAGAAATGGCTCAGGCTATGGATTTTAATGTGAAGGTAGTAACTATGCCCGAAGGAAAAGACCCCGCCGATATTATAGCAAAAGACCCTGCTCTTTGGGAAAAGTTAGTAAAGGGAGCAAAATCTATATTTGATTTTTATTTTGAAAGCGCTTTTTCAAAATTTGACAAAAGCACTCCCGATGGAAAAAAGGAGATTTCAAAGATGATATTACCCGTGATTAAAAGAATTCCCAACAAAATTGTCCAGTCGCACTGGATTCAGAGATTAGCGCAGGAATTGGGCACAAAAGAAGAGAATATAGAAGAGGAGCTTAGAAAAACAAAGATAGATAACACCGAGATTAGAGAACCAGAAGCCGATAATAATGTTTCTGAAAAAAAAGCACCAAAATCTCGGAAAGAAAAACTAGAAGAGCAACTTATCTCGTTGGTTGCTAGAAAACCAGAACTGCACCGCCTTATAAATAAAGAAGAACTTCAGTTTTTGAGCGAGAGGACTCGCAATATTATTTCCAAGATAAAAGAATTTTTTAAAAATGAGCAAGACTTTAAGAATTATTCTCAGCAATTTTCTCTTTTTAAAGAGAGTATTTCTTCTCAAGATTTTGATCTTATTGCGTCATTAATTCTTTCAAAAGAAATTGAAGAAAAATCAGAAACAGACGATGAAAAAGAAACACTCCTTTGCTTAAAAGGAATAAAAGAATTTGATATAAAAGAACAATTGGCAAAGGTTGCTAAACAAATCAAAGAAGCAGAAGCAGAAAAAGATTTTAAAAAAACAGAAGAATTAATAAAAAAATTTCACGAACTTGCCCAAAAGCTAAATCAAAAATAAAAAAATATGGCAAAGAAAACCAAAAAAACCAAAACAAACGTCAAGAGAAACAAGGTTAGCAAGAAAAAACCGGTGAGAACAAAATCAAAAGTCAAAAAACAAAAAACCAAGACAAAAAAAGTTTCTTTGGAGAAAAAACAAATAAAAAAGAAATCAGCAGTAAAGAAAGTAAAAAGAGCAAAAAAGGCAAAAAAAACAAGAAAAATCAGGAAGAAAGTGGAGAAGAAGAAAAAGAAAAGAAAGATAATAAGAGCCAAAGAAACAAAGAAAACAAAAAAGAGAGTTAAAAAAAAGAAAGTTGTGTCTCGGAAAAGAAAGAAGGTTTTTTCTCCCGAGAAGGTTGAGGAATTAATCAACAAGGGCAGATCAAGAGGATTTGTTACGTATTCAGAACTTCTTTACTATTTTCCTAATATGGAGCAAGACCTTGAGGGGCTGGAAAATCTCTATCGCGAACTTGAGAAAAACGGCATAGAGATAAAACAAGCAAGAGAGTTTTTAGAAGTAAAAGGACTAAAATCGAAACCTCTCAAGCAAACAAAAGTAGACTTGGTCCAGATGTATCTCAAAGAAATAGGAAAAACTTCTTTTCTTTCTGCCAAAGAAGAAAAAGAATTAGCCAAGAGGATTGAAAAAGGAGATGAAGAAGCAAAGAAGAAACTTGCTCAAGCAAACCTGCGTCTGGTAGTTTCTATTGCCAAGAAATATATAGGTCGTTCTCCTCACTTAACTCTACTTGATTTAATCCAGGAAGGAAACTTAGGTTTATTTAGAGCAGTCGAGAAATTCGACTGGCGAAAAGGTTATAAATTTTCTACTTATGCTACTTGGTGGATTAGGCAGGCAATTACTCGGGCTTTAGCTGACCAGGCAAGGACTATTCGTATTCCTGTTCATATGGTTGAAACTATTTCCAAATACACAAAAGCCAGACGGCAACTTGCCTTGACTTTAGGAAGAGAACCTCTACCCGAAGAAATTGCCGCCGAGATGGGAGTCGATGTAGATAAGGTCCGTCATATTATGAAAATATCTCAAAAGACCGTTTCTCTTGAAACGCCCGTAGGCAAAGACGAAGGAGATAGTATTTTACTTGAATTTGTGAAGGATGAAAAAACTCCTCCCCCTTCGTCAAAAGCGGCCCATACTCTTTTGAGAGAGCAGTTGAAAGAGATTCTTGTTGATTTGACTCCACGCGAGCAGAAGATATTATCAATGCGTTTTGGGTTGGAAGACGGAGTAAATCACACTCTGGAGGAGGTAGGGAAGGTTTTCGGGGTGACAAGAGAGAGGATTCGTCAGATTGAGGCAAAGGCACTTGAGAAGATAAGACAACACCGCGCTTTAAAGAAATTAGAGGGATACTAATTGATTTTTTCCAGAAATTTATTAGAATACTTATATGTTATGCCATTCCGGGGTGGCGCAATGGTAGCGCGAGGGCCTGTTAAGCCCCAGGTTGCAGGTTCGAATCCTGCCCCCGGAGCCAAGATGTAAAATAAATATCTGCCATCTCGTAATAGAGATGGTTTTTTGGTAAAATAAAGCGATATGTTGATTACTATTCTTTGCAACAATAGTGCTTTAGAGAAAATCTTTGACTTGATTAAGATTTCCTTGATTTGATGAAAATTATTAAAGGTTAAATATCTCGTTAACTAATATGATTAAAGAATCCGATGTTTTAAAGATAGTAAAAGAAGACATATTGGAAGTTTTAGGTAGGAAGGGCAAAAAGATCCCTTTAAAACTCATGAAGCTAGAAGTTAATGTTTCTCAGAATTTTGTATTTAGAGCTATGAACGAGCTTGAGAAAGAAGGTTTAATAAAACTTTCTTTAGAGGAAAAATACGGGAAACGATATATTCAATTAACAAATAAAGGAAAAAATAGAGCAAAGGATATCATCAAGAAACATCTTGTTCTTGAAAGATATTTTAAAAAGAGAATGAGCGGAAGGAAAGCAGTTAAAGCAACTAATATCCTTGAACATTATATTTCTACAGAAGTTGTTGATGTTATTAAAGAGTTGTCCACTTTTGAAAAGGAAGGAGTTCCCTTAACTGAATTTAATCAGAAAGAAGGTTTAATTACTACTATCAATTTTGATAGTAGGTTGTTTGAGAGATTGATTAGTATGGGAATATATCCAGGAGGAAGGATAAGAATAATAAATAAAGTTCCTAACGGCGTTATTGTTGGAATAAAAAATAAAAAATTTGTTTTAGATAAAGATATAGCAAAAGAAATCAAAGTACTAGAATATAAGAACCTCACTTCGTGAGAACCTTGTAATTTTCGTTTCACTCAAATTATGAAAAATCTTAAAATACTTTTAATTGGTCAACCAAATGTAGGAAAATCTTCATTGCTTAATGCGTTAGTTGGTCCAAGAGTTACGGTGTCGAACTATCCTGGCACAACCGTTGAAGTCACTAGTGCTAAAAAGAAAATCAATGATACAGAAATTGAATTTGTAGATACTCCGGGAATATATTCTATTTCAGACAGAAGCGAGGAAGAAAAAGTTACTGAGAGGGCTTTGTTTGAAGAGGATAAAGACGGAGTAATAACAGTTGTTGATGCAACTTCTCTTGAAAGAGGTCTTTATATGATTTTGCAAATATTGGAAGCTCAGGTACCTACTATTTTAGCTTTAAATTTTGTAGAAGATGCTGAGAAAAAAGGAATAAAAGTTGATTGCGTGAAATTAGAAAGATTGCTTGGTATTCCTGTGATTCCCATAAATCCCTTGACTAAGATAGGTATAGATAAAATTGTTGACGCCATATTAAAAATTAAAAAGGCAACAGGACGAGCTTTCGAAGTTGAATATGATGATCATATAGAAAAAGCAATAAGTAAAATATCGTTGCAGGTGAAGGAAAACTCTATGCCGAAGAGGTTTATAGCACTAAGAGTTTTAGAAGGAGATGCAGATTTTTATAAATATTTGAATAATGAGAGAATAATTGAAGTCGCTAAGAAAAACTTAAAAGAGCATCCGAGAGTTGCAGAGGATATATCAATAACTAGGTATGGTACGGCTTCATTTATAGCAGAAAAAGTTACTCAAATAATCCCTGTAAAAAAAAGAGAAAGATTGCAAGAAAGAGTTGATAATATTCTTATGCATAAATTCTTCGGTCCGCTTGTTACTGGTTTATTCCTTCTTGCTGTTTTTGGAATACTCTTGTATCTTGGTAATTTAATGCAAAGTATTCTTATAGGCTTAGCAGGATATTTTTTATCTTCTTTTAGTATGACGGAACACTCTATTGTTGTTATGGTATTAATCCAAGGTTTGACTGGTCTTTTGGCAGGTATTTCTGTCGCCTTGCCTTATGTTTTTTTATTTTATCTAGTTTTAGGTTTACTGGAAGATATAGGACTTCTTTCGAGATTTATTGTTAATGCAGAAAGGTTTCTTAGAAAAATAGGTTTACCCGGGAAGTCGTTTATTCCTTTAGCACTGGGCTTGGGTTGTACTGCTTCAGCAACTAGGGCTACTAGAGTTTTATCATCTAAAAAAGAGCAATTTCACACAGCATCTTTATTTGCTTTTGTTCCGTGTTCTTCGAGAACTGCCATAATAATGGGGATAGTCGGATTTTATGGAGGAGTAATGTTGGCCTTCTTCGTTTTCGTTACTTTAATAATTGCTGGTTTGATATGGGCTTTTGGAATAAAAAGAGTTATTCGTATAAAAAATGAGCCTTTACTTCTAGAATTACCTCCTTATAGAAAGCCATTAATTAAGAATGTTCTTGCTAAAAGCTGGGTTAGAATGAAAGATTTTGTATATATAGTTATACCCTTATTAGTAGTTGGTGGAATAATTTATGGAATTTTGAATATGTTGGGTCTTACTAATATTGTAGTGAAACCTTTCTCATCGATTACTATTTGGCTAGGATTACCTGCCGTAACTATTATCCCTTTAGCATTTGGATTTTTGCAAAAAGACTTGACTGGAGCAATGCTTATATCAGTTTTGGGTAGTGGATCATCTTTAGCTTTGACTCCTCTCCAAATTTATACATTCGGTGTAGCTTCTACAATTGGAATTCCGTGCATAATTGCTTTGGGAATGCTTATCAAAGAATTTGGGGTTAAGAAAGCAGTAATTTTAACAGTGTCATCAATAGCCTACGGTCTTTTATTTGCTGGTTTAGTTTGGAGGTTGATCTTGCTTTTTTAAGTTAGGTTGTCTATCTTAAAGATTTTTTTTATTGAAATTCTAGTTCCTTGTGTTTTAAGTAGTGATAAAATGTGAGAAAGAACATATGAAATCGGCGGAAAGTTACCCAAGCTTTGGAACGCAGTTACTTTTTTTAGTTGTTGTATTTCTTGTTAAAGTTTAAGCTTAATGATTTCGATCAAGAAAAAGAAATTAAGAAGAAGGGGTTGTATATAATTCAGCTCTAGGTTAAAGTGTAGGATAGTAAGTATTAAGAATATAATGTCAGAGTTCTATAATCCGAAAAGGACAAAAAATCTGTTTGATCCGGGCTCTAAGAAGCCTTTTAAAATCAGCCGTTCAAAAATTGAGCTGTTTTTAGAATGCCCAAGATGTTTTTATTTAGACAGGAGGCTTGGTATAAACCGTCCTTCGGGCCCTCCATTTTCTTTGAATAGCGCAGTTGATAAATTATTAAAAAAAGAATTTGATGTTCATCGACTTCAAGGATCAACCCATCCTTATATGAAAAAATACGGCATTGATGCTGTTCCATTACAAGACGAAAGAATTGACGAATGGCGTGATGTAAGAAAAGGAATTCAATTCCTTCACAAGCAGACTAATTTATTAATAACAGGAGCAATAGATGATATCTGGATAGACGGAGAAGGAAAACTGTATATAGTTGATTATAAAGCAACTTCAAAGAATGGAGAAGTTTCATTAGATGCAAAGTGGCAGGACTCATATAAGCGTCAAGTTGAGGTTTATCAATGGCTTTTAAGAAAAAATGGATTTGACGTTTCAGATACAGCCTATTTTGTTTATTGCAATGGAGATGCCGACAAGGAAGCGTTTGATGGAAAAATTGAATTTGACGTAAAAATTATTTCTTATAAGGGAGATGATAGCTGGGTAGAAAGGACAATTTTTGATATTCATCAATGCCTCATGTCAGATGATATTCCTGCTCCAGGAGAAGATTGCGATTTTTGCCGTTACAGAGATGCGGTGGATGAACTGAAAATATAGATTTATTTTATGAGTAGAGTAATAGAAATATATTGTCAGAAATGCAGTCAGCTTCTTTATAGGTACAGCAAGCTTAAACCAGGACATTTAATTAAATGTTACAAAGATAGAATATTAGAAGATTTTACTAATGGTGATTTGAAGTGTCCGAAATGTGGTCAGAAATTTGCCAGAGAAGCAATGATTCATGGCAAGCCGGCTTATAAAATTATTCAAGGGAAGGTTTTTGTAAAAAGATAATTTTAGCTTTAAGCGCCTTGGCGGGCGCAGTTATTATTGCCAAGGTAACACTTTCTTTGTTATAAATGAGATATTATGGATATTATAATTGAAGTTAAAAATTTGACGAAAAAGTTTGGCGATTTTACCGCCGTTGATGATATTTCTTTCTCTGTTAAGAAGGGAAGCATTTTTGCCTTTTTGGGTCCTAATGGGGCAGGTAAGACTACGACAATAAAGATGCTGACAACCATCTTGAAACCGACAAGCGGAATGATGAAAGTCAACGGCTACAATCCCTTTAAGGAACAAGATGATGTGAGAAGGTCTTTCGGAATTGTTTTTCAAGACCAAAGTTTGGATGACGAACTTACTGCTTATGAGAATATGCAATTCCACGGCGTTTTATATAGAGTGCCGAAAGAACTTAGAAATAAAAGAATTGAGCAATTATTAAAATTTGTGGAGTTATGGGAGCGCAAGGATGATTTTGTTAAAGATTTTTCCGGTGGCATGAAGAGAAGACTTGAAGTTGCCCGTGCACTAATCCATCATCCTAAAATTATTTTTTTGGATGAGCCTACTCTTGGACTTGATCCTCAAACGAGAAATCACATCTGGAATTATATTAAGGACTTGAACAAGAAAGAAGAGATGACCGTATTTTTTACCACTCATTATATAGAAGAAGCTGAAAAGGTAGCAACTGAGGTGTCAATTATTGATAATGGAAAGATTGTTGCTCGAGGAATTCCTCAAGAATTAAAAAATAAAACAAATACTTCTTCTCTTGAAGAAGCTTTTCTAAAGGTTACTGGACATACCATTCGTGAAGAAAGTGCAAGTGCTACTGATCGCTTGCGCCTTCGCCAGCGGATGCGGAGAAGATAAAAATATGGTTGGAATTTATATTCTTTGGTTAAGGCAAATAAAAAGATATTTTCGTTCGAAATCAAGAATTATCGGTTCTATTGGTCAGCCTCTTCTTTTCTTGTTAGCTTTTGGTTTTGGGTTTGGTCATATATACCAAAAAGCCGAGGGAGGAAGTTATATTCAATTTTTAGCCCCGGGAATTATTGCTATGAGTGTTATCTCTACGGCGGTTTTCTACGGAATCGAGCTTATTTGGGATAAGAAATTCGGGTTCTTAAAAGAGACACTTGTTGCTCCGATATCGCGGTTTAACATTATGTTGGGTAGAACTTTGGGAGGTGCTACAGTTGCTTCTCTTCAGGGGATAATTGTCTTTTTTATTTCTCTTGCTGTTGGCTTTAGGCCAGTTAGTATTACTTCTTTGCCTTTGGCTTTTGTGTTTGTCTTTTTGACAGCCTTGCTTTTTACGGCTCTTGGGACTGCTATTGCGTCGTTTTTAGAAGATATGCATGGATTCCAACTTATTATGAATTTTTTGATAATGCCGCTCTTTTTTCTTTCCGGCGCCCTTTTTCCACTTGAGGGATTGCCTAGGACGTTTAGTCTTGCTGCAAGTCTTGACCCTTTGTCTTACGGTGTAGATGGCTTAAGAGATACTCTAATAGGTTCTTCTTATTTTGGTTTGTCTTTAGATTTCTTTGTTCTGACTATTGTGACATTAGTATTATTAGCAATTGGCAGCTATCTTTTTTCTAAAATTGAAATATAACTTCCAGAATATTTTTTGTCTGTTAAACTTCAACTCCTCGAATATATTTTCTTTGAATAGAAGAGCTAGAAAGAGGAAGAGAATACAGTGCAGAATACAAAAGAGTGTTAGCAAAGATATTAATAAGACAAAAAATTTTAGCCTCAGCTTTTTCTAGAACACCTTAAATAGATGTCATTTTTTAGGTAGAATGAAGTAAAAAGCTGTTTAAGGATTTAGTGATCCTATAGAAAATGAATAGATTCAAAAAAATTAAGCAAGTCATTAGGATATTTTTTCTTATAAGTATCATTGTTGTTGGGATATCTTTCTTTGAGAAGAACAAACTCCCTCCCCAAAAAGAAATTCTTGATCAGTTATATCAAGATCCTGTTCAAACAGAAACAGGTATGGCACCTTTTGAAAGAGAAGTAGGAAGTATTACATACAAAATTACTCCTCTCTATAATTATGAACTTTATGGCTTGATTGTTTCCGCTCACAGTAGTAGAAGTATTGCTGATTATTATCATAATAGATATGAAGATTTTATAAATATTAAAGATATATGTGTAGTCTGGGGCGAGAATATCAGAAGGGAAGCGTATAGGTTGTCGAAGTTCAAAAGCGGCCCCTTTACTTGTTATGTTAAGAGGAAGGGTTTTTTTGATAATAGTTCTTTTTCCAATAATCATCTTTTGACTGAGAACAAAGAGATAGCAAAAAAAATATCAAAAGCAGAAAAAGGAGATCAAGTTTATTTGAAAGGATATTTGGTTGAATATTCTCGCAAAGATGGTTTTACACGAAGAAGTAGTACCATAAGAACCGATAGAGGGTGCGAGGTGATTTACGTTACAAATTTCCAAATTCTAAAAAGAGCAAATCCTTATTGGCATATTGCATATACTACTTCTAAATATTTAACTGCGATCTTTTTAATGGTTCTGTTTGTAATCTTTTTTGTAGAGATTGGAAGACCAGTTACAACATAGATTATTTATTTCTGAAGCTCTACCAAAATCGCCTTTCAGGCGATTTTTTGGTAGAATGAAATAAAGGTCTTATTTTTAACAGTTATTAATAGTTATTTAGATTATGAAGAAAGTTTCTAATTTAAAACTGGCTTCGTTACTTACTGTAAACACAATTTTTGCTCATTGGCTATTTAAATCTATTATTAACGACTTGATTCGAGCATCAGTAGGAAGAGAAGAAGCTTTTTCTTTTTTACTTGGATGGGGTGGTTTTCTTATTTCTCTGATAGGTATTGTTTTGGGGGTTTTGTATTCAAAATGGTATTTCTCGAAGAAAAATTATGCTATTGAAGACAGAGATGGAATGATTCGTTTAGCCACTATTATTTTTATGATAATCTCGTTTGTCTTGAATTTTATCGGCACTGTTTTGCTGGCTATGGTCGTTGAGACAGGAACAACTGTTCTTGATATAATTATAAGTGTAGTGATAGTTACTGCGGTTTTCTACTTTGCAAGCAAGAAGATTATAAAGAACACAGTGTCGCAGCCAAGTAGTGGCACAGAACAAGATGTCAGCATTAAAGAAGAAGGTTTTTAGTAAAAGAGGGAGAAGGTGATAAATTTTTTTAGGCTCTTTGTTTTTGCTTTCTTGGAGATGTAGTAAAATAAACTAATTATGATTGAGGATTTGATTGAATATCTCTTTGCCCATTTGGATTCATTTATTACCATTCTAGATTTATTTATT
>CAYMMJ010000004.1:0-18594 GCA_964391535.1 uncultured Candidatus Saccharibacteria bacterium | reverse complement strand
CTCCAACTCCTAATTAATTTTGGGCGATTTCCCCACCTTAGCAGCCTGCGCCCTCAGGCCCCAACCGTCGGAGGAAGAATTCAGAAATTTCCACCACTTTCTTTATGAATTATATAACATTACATTTAGTTTGTCAAGGTTGAATAAATCAATAAAAACTAAAAATAAAAATGCTATGCAAAAAACAATTCAAAACTTAGTTAAAGCTTTTATTGGCGAAAGTCAAGCAAGAAACAGATATACTTTCTATGCCAAAATTGCCAAGAAAGAAGGGTTTGAGCAGATTTCAGAGATTTTTCTACTTACTGCCGACAATGAAAGAGAACATGCTAAATGGCTTTTTAGATTAATAAACGAGCTAAAAAAGAAAAGTTCAGAAACGCTTGATAAAATAAAGGTGGAGGCAGTTACTCCAACCACTTTAGGCGATACAGTCCAAAATCTAAAGGCAGCAATTGCTGGAGAAAATTATGAACACACGCAAATGTATCCCGATTTTGCTGAAGTTGCCGAAGAAGAAGGATTTCCTGAAATTGCCAGAAGGTTAAGAGCAATTGCGGTTGCTGAAAAACATCACGAAGAAAGATATCAAAAATTACTAAAAGAAGTAGAAGGGAATACTGTATTTAAAAAGGAAAGAAAAGTTTATTGGGTCTGCCGGAAATGTGGATATATTCACGAAGGAGAAGAGCCTCCTGATGAGTGTCCTTCTTGCAGTCATCCTAAAAACTATTTTGAGCTAAAGTGCGAAGAGTATTGATTTTAAAAATAAATTCCAACTATGAAGAAAAGCGATTTCTCTAAGCGAATTTTAATAAGTATCACAGGCTACAAAAATTGTCATTGGCAAAATAAAATAGAAGAGATTAATAAACGTGGTATTTCAAGGGTTGCTTTGTTTCTAGAAAGATTTACGAAGACGCAAAGAGAAGGAATATATAAGGCGCTTTTAGAATCAGAAATCAAAGATATTCCTCTTGTTCATATAAGGAATGATATGAAACGAGATGAGTTAGAGTTTTTGGTTAAGAACTTTGGTTCTCGTTATTTAACTATTCATGAAAGCAGTTTCAATGTAATGGAGAAATGGAGAGGATTTTTCAAGCGGCTTTATCTTGAGATGAATACGGATGATTTTGTTTCTCGTAAAGTTGATGTATCTCGAATTGGGGGTTTTTGTGTTGACTTAGCCCATTTTAAGGTAGAAGCGACAAAATGGACAAAAGAATTTGCTTATATTTTTGAAAGAAGAGCGGTTTCGAGATATTTTGCCTGCAATCATCTCAGCGGATATTCTTTTGAAAGAAATACTGATCTTCATTTTGCTAAAAAACTGAAGGATTTTGATTATTTAAAAACCCTTCCTGAATTTCTATTCGGAGAGATTATAGCTATCGAGGTGGACAATAGCATTAAAGAACAGTTAAAATTCAAGAGATACCTTTCTAATTTACTTAACAAAAGGTTTAATACTTAAAGAAACAACGACTTTATAATTTGTTAGCATAATGTTATGAAAACAAAACTTTCTTTTTTTGTTTTTTTGTTTCTAGGATTGATACTCATCAACATTTTTTTACCTGTGTTAGTTATTGCTTATCAGACAAGAGAAACTACCTCATCGGAAATTAATTTTTTCTATAGCACTGTTTGTCCTCATTGCAAGGAAGAATTAAAGTTTTTAGATGAACTCGAAAAAAAATATCCCCAGATTAAGATAAACAGATATGAAGTGATTTACAATAAGGAAAATAGAGAAATTCTTAAAAAGTTCTATGAGCAATATAGGGTGCCTTTACAAGAGCAAGGATATGTTCCTTTAACCTTTACTCGAACAAAGTATTTTATTGGCTTCAATAGTTATATTGCTAATCAGATTGAGAGTTGTGTTGAGGAGTGCTTTGTTCAAACCAAAAACCAACAGCATAAGCAGATAATAAATATTCCTTTTTTTGGAGAAATTGATCTTTCGAAATTGTCTCTCCCTGTTTTGACTTTAGTATTAGGGACGCTTGATGGTTTTAATCCGTGTGCAATGTGGGTTCTGGTAATTTTAATTTCGCTTCTATTATCTTTGAAATCCAGAAAAAAAATAGCTCTAGTAGGCGGGATATTTATATTTGCAGAAGGCTTGCTTTACTTTCTTTTTATAACTGTCTGGCTAAATGCTTTTTTGTGGATGAAATATGTATATATTGCACAACTTCTTATTGGAATTTTCGGAATCGGTTTTGGTATTTTTAGAATCAAAGAGTTTATTACTTGGAAACCGGGTGTTTGTAAAGTTACAAACGCTACCGGCTCTCAAACAAAGATAGTAGACAAGATGAAAAAAATTTTGGAACTTGAGAAATTGCCGGCAATTGTTATAGGAATTATCCTTTTGGCTCTCGGTGGAAACAGTATCGAATAATTCTACACGGCCGGTTTTCCAGTAATGTATACTCGTATCTTATCTCTCCAAAACATTAGCACAATTCAGTATTATCTTTATTTAATTTTCTATGATATTTTGTATATACTTGATGATTTAATAGTCTTTGGGGTTGCTTTGGTTACTCTAAGTCAGTTTGGTTTTTCTGATAGATATAGCCGATATACAAGTCTAATTGCAGGAATTTTAATTTTAATTTTAGGTATCTTATTAATTTTCAAACCAGAATTTTTGATGTTTAGTTAAAATATTATATAACAATATAAATGATCAAATTTTCAAAAAACACTGTTTTAAAAGAAATATTTGATAATCCTGAGGCAAAAAAAATCCTCGAGAAGTATCATTTGCCTTGTTTGAATTGTCCATTTGCAATGTTTGAAATGGAGAGTCTAAAAATTGGCGATGTGTGTAAAATGTATAATATAGATATCAATAAATTATTAGAGGAACTAAATAAAGTTAATCAAAAACATTAATGAGTTATGGTTCAACTATTGAAAGTAACAAATCTTCATGTGTCAAGTAAAGAGAAAGAGATAATAAAAGGGGTTGATTTTGAAATGAAGTCAGGTGAAATACAAGCGCTTTTAGGTCCAAACGCAAGCGGGAAGTCTACATTCGGACACTCAATAGCAGGAGATCCTAAATTTAAGATAACTAAAGGTCGTATTATCTTTGCAGGCAAAGATATTACTAAAGCATCACCAGAGAAAAGGGTAAAGTTAGGCATAGTTTTAAGTTGGCAGGCTCCACCGGCAATTTCTGGCATTCCTCTTTTTCGTATGATTGAAAGGATTAAAAGAAGAAGCGTTTCTCAAAAAAACCTTGAATTTGGCAAGAACCTTTTTTTAAGAGAAATCAATGTCAATTTCTCGGGGGGAGAGAGAAAGATATCAGAACTTATGCAAATTATTTCTCTTAAACCAAGGCTTGTTATTTTTGACGAAATAGATTCCGGGCTTGATATTAAAAAGATCCAAGAAGTATCTGAAATAATAAAGAAAGAGCTTGTAAAGAAAGGAGTGTCTGTTTTGCTAATTACACATTCTGGTGAAATTTTAAATTTCTTGAAACCGTCTGTCACCAATATTATGGTAAGGGGAAAGATTGTGTGCAGAGCAAAAGATTATAAAAAAGTTCTAAAAGTTATAAAAAGATATGGTTATGAAAAATGTAAAAAATGCAAATTATTTACAGGTCGACGGGACAGTTAAAAGAATCATCGCTGAGAAAGGAATAATTTTAATGTCGAGTAAAGAAGCATGGCAGAAATTGCTATGGACTAGGAAACACTTCAAGACAAAACCGATTTATGGGTATTTTGTCTGGATAAAAGGTGAGACAAGATTACCTATCTTTACTTGTGTAACGGTTGCTTCGCAAGAGTTCAAACAGAGACTTAGTAATTTATTTATTGTTGAGAAAGGGCTAAAAATCGAAGCAGGAGGGTATTGTAGTGCTTCCAAGAAACATCTCAACGCTTGCCATAAAGCCACGGGGAAGATTGTTTTAAAAGAAGGGTCCACGCTCAATTATAAGCATATTCATAATTGGGGAAATGATGATAGCGTTAAAACAGATTATCATTTTTTGTTATATAATAATGCTAAGTTAAATTACTTTTATAAATCAATTTCTCCACCAAAGCAATTAGATATAAAAACCACTATAGATTCTTACAAAGATTCTACAGCCTTTGTGCGTGTTTTGGCTGACTCTTCCAATACTAAGATTAATTTAGACGAAAAATTAAACCTTCTGGATAAAGGTGCTTCCGGTGTAGTAGAATTAAGATTAGTGGGCAGGAGGAAAAGTTTAATTAAAGCAAGAAGTACAATAGTAGCCCGCTCTTTTTCTAAAGGGCATCTTGATTGTCAAGGAATCTTGGTAGATAAAGATGCTGAGATTTCACTTATTCCTGAGCTTGTATGTAAGGATAAAAATGCTCAAATTACCCATGAGGCTTCGATTGGTAAAATCTCTCAAGAGCAACTGAGTTATTTACGAATGCGAGGTTTAAGCGAGAAAGAATCTATAGATCTAATCGTAAATGGCTTTTTAAATAAATAATAACTGAGATGAAACCTAGACAAAAAAAAGTATTATGCGCTGTTTCGGGAGGGATAGACAGTTCTGTTGCAGTTGTTCTTCTAAGAAGACAAGGGTTTAGAGTAGTAGCATGCTTTTTAAGATTACACGATAAATCTTCTGAAGCAGAAAAACGAGCAAAGAAAATAGCCCACCATCTTTCTATCCCTTTATGTATTATTGACCTAAGAAAAGAGTTTAAGGAGAAAGTAATTGATTATTTTATAAAAGAGCATAGAAAGGGAAGAACTCCAAATCCTTGCGTTGTTTGTAATGAAAAGATTAAAATTAGTTTTTTGTTAAAGAAAGCAAAACAATTTAAGTGTGATTTCATAGCCACTGGGCATTATGCAAGAAAGAAAGAGGTTAGAAATAAAAAAAATGGCAAAGTTATATATAAATTATTTAAAGCAAAAGACAAGAAAAAAGATCAGTCTTATTTTTTGTGGCGGCTTAATCAAAGACAACTTGCTCACATTTTGTTTCCTATAGGTGACTATACCAAAAATGAAGTAAAAAAGTTGGCTAAAGAATTTCGGTTACCTGTTTTCGATATTCCTGAATCTCAAGAAATTTGTTTTATTTCTGATAGTTTAGATGATTTTTTAACTCGTCATATTAAAAACAAAGCGGGTAAGATTGTTGACATAAAAGGAAATGAACTTGGTAAACATCAAGGATTGTTTTCTTATACAATCGGCCAACGAAAGGGAATAAAACTGCCCGGAGGTCCTTATTATGTAGTATCCAAAGACATAAAGAAAAACATCCTTGTTGTTAGTAAAAAAAAGAAGGATTTATTGAAAAAACAACTATTGATTGGAGATATCAATTGGATTTCAGGTAAAAAAATGTCTTTACCTTTAAAAGCCAAGGTTAAAATAAGATACAGACATAAGGGCGTTTTGGCAATAATTAAATCTTATAGAAAAGATTACCTGGAGGTAATTTTTTCTCGTCCTCAAGAAGCTATTACTCCCGGACAGTCAGCAGTTTTTTACAAAGGCCAAGAGGTTTTGGGGGGAGGAGTAATTTACTAAATCAAAATGGAGAATTCGGAAATAAAATATCAAAAAATAAAAGAAGAAATTATACATTGTCAGAAATGCCCTCTTTGGAGAACAAGAATTAAACCAGTTCCTGGAGAAGGATCTCTTAAGGCAAAAATAATGTTTATCGGAGAAGCGCCGGGAGCGAATGAGGATAGAGAGGGACGGCCTTTTTGCGGAGCAGCAGGAAAAGTATTAGATCATCTTTTGGAAATAGCGAATCTAAAAAGAGAAGAAATTTTTATTACAAATATTTTGAAATGCCGTCCTCCTCAAAATCGTGATCCTCAGAAAGAAGAAATAAGTGCTTGTTCTCCTTATCTTGAAAAGCAGATAGAAATTATAAAACCAAAAATAATTTGTACTTTGGGAAATTACTCCACTGCTTATATTTTTGAAAAATATGCTCTAAAAGATAAAATTCAGGGAATAAGCAAAATTCACGGACAAGTTTTTGAGATTAAAAATTTATTTCAGAGCATCAAAATAATTCCTTTTTATCATCCTGCGGTAGTAACGTATAATATTAATATGAAAACGACTTTAGAAAAAGACTTTCAAGTCCTTAAAAATCTTATCTAAGATATTTTATGAGTTTTCCACAGTTTGACTCGCTTTTTGGGAAAGATTAAAATAGAATAATAATTTTTTATCTACAGCAGTCATTATGAAAAACAAAGTTACTCAAGTTAAAAAAAGAACAGGAGAAATAGTCGACTTCGATCCCAAAAAAATAGAAGACGCCGTATTTAAAGCTCTTACAGCCACGAGCGAGGGCAATGGCAGAAAATCAAAAAATTTATCCGACCGGGTTATAAGAATACTAAATAGAAGATTTAGAAAAGGGGAAATCCCAAGTGTTGAGCAGATCCAGGACATAGTTGAAGAAGTGCTAATTTTAGAAGGCCTAGTAGAAACAGCAAAGGCCTATATTTTATATAGAGAACAAAGAAGAAGAATAAGAGAAGCAGTAGCAACAACAGAAGAAACAGTGGAAATGCTTGATCAGTATATTGGCGAAATAGACTGGCAGGTGCATGAGAATGCAAATATGGCTTATTCTCTTCAAGGATTGAATCATTATGGAGTTTCGATGTTAATTAAGAAATACTGGCTTAATAAAATTTATCCTAAAGAAATAAGAGAAGCGGTGGCAAGCGGAGATTTTCATCTTCATAATTTAGATACACTTGCAACTTATTGCAACGGATGGGATTTATACGATCTACTCTTGAGAGGTTTTGGAGGTGTTCCTACCAAAATTGAATCAAAACCTCCAAAACACTTAAGAGCCGCTCTCGGACAGTTGGTAAATTTCTTCTATACTCTTCAGGGCGAGAGCGCTGGGGCTCAAGCAGTGAGCGAATTCTCTACCTTAATCGCTCCTTTTATTAGATATGACAACTTAAGTTATACCCAAGTAAAACAGGCAATTCAAGAATTTCTTTTCAACTGTGCTATTCCTACAAGAGTTGGTTTCCAGTCTCCGTTTACCAATATAACCGTTGATGTTGTTCCATCTCCAAACTTTGCCAACCAGCCCGTTATTATTGGAGGAAAGCCACAGGAAGCGACATACGGGGAATTTCAGGAAGAGATAGATATGCTAAATCAAGCGCTTTATGAATGTATGATTGAAGGAGATGCTAAAGGAAGACCTTTTCATTTTCCTATTCCTACAGTAAATATCACCAAAGATTTTCCATGGGACGATCCTGCGCTAGATCCAATGTGGGAAGCATCGGCAAAATATGGCATTAATTATTTTGCTAATTATGTTAATTCTGATATAAAACCCGAAGACGCTCGCTCGATGTGTCTTGACGGAAAAGAAGAAATTTTAATCAGAAATTCTAAGAAAATAAAAAGATTCTCTATAAAGGAAGTAATAGAGAATTATAAAAAAGGCGATTTTGATAGGGAAGGATGGGTAGATTGTAAAAAAGAAGGAAATCTGCAGGTGTTGTCATTAAATCCTTTAACCTTGGAGACTGAGTGGTCGGGGGTAAAACGATTTCTTAGGATTTTTGATAACCAAGCTATAGAAATTATTACCGAGGATGGCAAGAAGGCGGTTTTTTCAAGAAAACATCCGATTCCAGTTTGGGGAAGAAGAGGCATTGAAATGGAATGGGCCAAAGACGTGAAAGAAGGAGACCATCTTCTATCACTTAAAGCAGCAGACAGGTATCTATCAAGAGAATATCAAAAAATAGACAATCTTGTATTAGACGAAGATTTAGCAAAAATTTTAGGATATTTTACTGCGGACGGAAACTATCTTTTTGAAAATAGAAAAAAAAGTAGCTATTGGGGTCAACCTCGAGGTTTGCAGTTTACTTTTAAGACCGGCGACATAAAGAATTTAAGGGTTATAAAAAAATTAATTAAGAAAATTTTTAAAACGAATTATAAAGAAAAGCAAGATCCTCGCTACAATACTTATTATCTTTATGTTTATAATTCAGAATTAGCAGGAAAATTATATAGAAGTGGTTTTAAGAAATACGGAAGGTTGCCTCAAATTCTGTTTAATTCTCCTACCAGTGTTATAAAAAGTTTTCTGGATTTTCATTTTAGAGGAGACGGATATAAAAAAAGACAGGAAATTCATTTAAATGACTTAGAATTATCACGAGACTTAGTACTGCTTTATTCTTTAATCGGTCAACCTGTTACCTATAGAGTGAGAAAGAAGAGTCAAGTAATTTATCTTCAGCATGCTAAATTTAAGACGAAGAGAAAAAATGGTTATCTAAATACTCCTATTTTAGCAGAAAGAGTGCCGGGATGGATGGCGTTGTCTACCTATAAGGTTCCCGGTTTAAAGAAATCAAGAACGGTAGGTCTGAGTACTTTAAGTAAATATAACGCTCATTCAAAAGAAAGCTTAAAAGTAAAAAATAGTGATATCTACCTTGTTCGGGTAAAAAAGGTTAACAAAAAAATATACAAAGAACTAAAAGAATTCTACGACTTAGAGCTGAAGAAAAACCACCTATTTATACATTCTTTGGGACAGATTTCCTTTAATTGTTGTAGGCTTCGTCTTGACAAAAGAGAGCTTTATAACAGAGGTGGAGGAGGATTGTTCGGGAGCGGCGCTTTAACAGGATCAATTGGAGTAGTTACTGTTAATCTTCCAAGGATAGGTTATCTTTCAAAGACAAAAAAGGACTTCTTTGAAAGATTAGCAAAAGTAATGGATTTGGCTAAAGAAAGTTTGGAAATCAAAAGAAAAGCGCTGGAGAACTTTATGGAAAAGGGACTTTATCCTTATTCAAAGCACTATTTAGCGGGAGTAAAAAAGATGAGAAATAGTTATTTTGGAAATCATTTCTCTACCATCGGATTAGTTGGAATGAACGAAGCTCTGCTTAACTTTATCGGAGAAGACATAGGTTCTCGTCGAGGAAGAAAGTTTGCTTTAGAGATAATGGATTTTATGCGGGAAAGATTAGTGAAATATCAAAAAGAAACAGGTAATTTTTATAATCTTGAAGCCACTCCCGCAGAGTCAACTGCCTTTCGCTTAGCTTTGAAAGATAAAGAGAAATATCCAGATATAATCACCGCTGGAACTAAAGATTCTCCTTATTATACTAACAGTTCTCAGTTGCCTGTGAATTACACAGATGATCTTTTTGAGGCTCTAAAACTTCAAGACGAAATTCAATGCAAATACACAGGAGGAACAGTTCTTCACCTTTTCTTAGGAGAACAGATAGAAGATATAAACGTTGCCAAAAAATTGATTAAAAAAGTTTTTGAGAATTTTCATTTGCCTTATGTGTCAATTACTCCTACTTTTTCTATCTGTCCAGTTCATGGCTATTTGGCAGGTAAGCATTTTGAATGTCCTAAATGCACAATTAAGCAACCTTGTGAGGTTTACTCGAGAATTGTAGGATATCTTAGACCTGTAAGGCAGTGGAACAAAGGAAAGCAGCGTGAATTTAAAGAAAGGAAAGAATTCAAGATGGCCAAAACTTTATAAAAAATTATGGAACTTGGAGGCATTCAGAAAGTAACACTGATAGATTATCCCGGGAAGATAGCCTGTACAATATTTACTCTGGGGTGTAATTTCCGGTGTCATTTTTGTTATTCCTCTGAATTAGTCCTGCCTCAAAAAATAAAAAATCAGCCGAGAGTCAGCGAAGCTGATTTTTTCGCTTTTTTAGAACAAAAGAAGGGACTACTGGAAGGTGTAGTAATTTGTGGAGGGGAGCCTACAATCCATAAAGACCTGCCTGAGTTTGCCAAAAAGATAAAAGAAACAGGGTTTTTAGTGAAACTTGATACAAACGGTTCTAATCCAGAAATGTTGAAAAAATTAATAAAACAGAAGTTAGTGGATTACGTAGCAATGGACGTAAAAGCTCCAAAAGAAAAATATCTCAAGGTAATAGGTGCAAAAATAGATGTAGTAAATATAGAAAAAAGCATAAAAGTTCTAAAAGAATCAAAGATAGATTATGAATTTAGAACAACGATAGCTCCTGGTTTGCTCAAAAAGGAAGATATTATAAAAATCTCTAAGTGGATAGGACCAGGAGGAAAATATTTCCTCCAAAGTTTTAGGCCAGAAAAAACTCTTAATTCTGATTTTGAAAAGATTCGTCCGTATGATGATAACTATCTTCTAGAAATAAAAAAGGCTGTTGAACCTTTTTTTGATGTTTGCAAAATAAGAGGAATTTAATTGTTTTAGTTCAATATTTAATTAAAGTTCCGAGTTTTGCTCCAAGCAGAGCTTTTTTTAAATTTCCTTTTGTTTTTCCATTTATGATAAGAACATCTATTTTTTTCTTTGCAATTTTTATGCTTTGTTGGACTTTATGAATCATTCCTCCAGTAACATCTATTCCGTCAGATTTTTTGAGATATTTTTTTATGGATTGCCAATTATCTTTGGTTATTTTAGGAATAAATTCTGCCTTTTTGTTTTTTAACGGATCGTCGGTGTATACACCATTTACCTTATCAACGATAATTACTTTTTTGGGGTTTAGTTTTGATGCTAATATATAAAAAAGTTTTTCGGTAGAAAAGATTGTACATCCTTTTTGAGTATCTATTATAGTATCTCCATATATTACCGGGACAATGTTAAAATCCAGAATTTTCTTAATTGTCTTAACCCAAACAACATCTCTTAAATTTTTTCGCATAAAGCAAGAAGAAGGAGAAATCGAGAAAGCGCTTACGCCTGCCTTCAAAAGATTATCAATAACAATTTTGTTTAGCCATAAAGCGTCTCTATGGACTATACAAAATCCATATTTACTGTTTTTTCTTACAAACCCTTCTCTGGTCTTATATTTCTTTGCAGATGGGTGACCAAAAGACCCACTTCCATGCCCAATCAGTAAATGAAAGTTATCTTTTCTTTGTGCTTGGGCGATTTCATCTGAAAGTCGTTTTATAATATTTAGATTAGGGGTGTATGGTTTTTTCTTATTTGTAATTAATCCTCCTCCTAATTTAACAAATATTAATTTTTTCATGATTTTTATTATATAATAGAAATATCAAAATTAACTTTATTTTATGTCTATAGAAATCAGCAGGGAAGAGTTTGAGAAGATAACGGAAGAAGCAATTGCAGATATTCCAAAAAAATTTTTATCCAAACTTGAGAATGTGGAAATTGTTATAGAAAATTACCCCTCTCAATATCAAATCGACAAAGTATTCGGGTCTCGTAAAGAAAGAGAATTTTATGAAAAGAATAAATTTTCAATCCTTGGGCTTTATGAAGGAATACCTCAAACGAAAAGATATCATTATGGTGGAGTGGTGCCTGACAAAATTACTATTTTTAAAAAGCCAATAGAGAGAAAATCTTCTTCTTTGCAAGACTTAAGAGAAATTATTAGAAATACTGTCTGGCATGAGATTGCTCATCATTTTGGAATGTCGGAAGAGGAAGTCAGAAAAGCAGAAACACAAAGAAGAAAAAGAAAACATTAATTTATTTCTTTTTTTCAACTCTTCTTACGTATTCTTTAGTTTCTGTATTTACTTCAATAATATCTCCTTCTTTAATAAACAGTGGTACATCTATTTGAGCACCTGTTTCCAATACAACAGTTTTAGTGCCGGGTTGCGATCTCCCTCCTTTAACTCCGGGAGGTGCTTCTTTCACTTTAAGATTAATTTTAATAGGTAAAAGTATATTTATTATTTTTTCGTTAAAAAGAATAGCCTCTATTATTTGATTTGGTTTTAAAAACTTTGCAGCTTCGCCTATTTTTTCTTCTTCTAAATCGAACCTTTTGGCAGGATTGTCTTTGTAACAAAAGAAATATCTTCCTCGGTGAGTATATAAAAATTTCGCTTCTATTTTTTCTAACTCTGCTTCTTGAAAAGAATCAGACGGATGAAAAGTTTCAGAGATTATATTACCATTGACTAAGTTTTTTAATTTTACCTGCAGGGTTGAGTGTCCTCTTCCTTTGAAAATAGGAAAGGCCTCAATAATCTCATGAGGTTGATTTTTAAAAATTATCCTTATTCCTTTTTTGAGTTCAGAATAATCTATCATTTTAAAATCTAAATTATTCAAGAATAGTTCCAACAAAATCTATATTTCCTTTTAAAAAATCTTGAACTTTTACTTTTTTCTTTCCTTCTAGTTGCAATTCTTCGATTATAAGAAAATCTTTTCCGCATTGGACAGCAATCTTATTATTGGAAGCCAGAAACGTTTTTCCCAAAGGTCCTTTAGGACTATTTTTTGTTTGTTTTTGAACAGAAGCCTTCCAGATTTTTAATATTCTTTCGCCTGCTTTACAAAAAGCACTTGGCCATGGATCAAAAGCCCTAACTTGCCTTTCTATTTCTTGGGCGCTTTTCGACCAGTCTATTCTTCCTGAATCTTTTTTTAATATCTTGGTGTAAGTAGCCCTAGATTCATCTTGAGGTTTTGGCTTAATTTTATCTCTTGTCCATTTAGGAATTATTTTAATCAAGAGTTTTGCTCCCAGTCGGGCAAGATCTCTTTCTAATTCTTGATTTGTTATTTTTTGATTGTCGATTATTAACTTTTCGGACGCAATAACCGGACCATTATCAACTTTTTCTGTCATTAGGGTAATAGTTACTCCTGTTTCTTTTTCTCCATTTAAGATAGTAAATTTTACCGGTGCAGGACCTCTGTACTTTGGCAAAAGAGAAGGATGAACATTAATACATCCGTATTTTGGTATTTTAAGGATTGATTTGGGAAGAATATGCCCAAAAGCGGCAACTATAATTAAGTCTGGTTTTATTTGAGAAATTTCTTTTCTGAGTGTTGAGATTTTTTCTGTTTGTACTACAGGAATACCATATTTTTCTGCCACTACTTTAACTATAGGAGGCAATACTATTTGTTTTCTTCCAACTGGTTTATCCTGAGAAGTAATTACCAAAACTGGTCTTAATTGATTCAATATTAGTTCTCGTAAAATAACCGCTCCAAATTCGGGCGTTCCAATAAATATAATTTTTGGTTTTTTTTGTTTTCTTTTCATTTTATTTGACAATTTTCCATTCTATATCTGATTTTTTACCAACAAATTCAAGCCAGTTTCCATCTTTGTCGATAACGTACCACTTTTTTTTGCTCTCGGACCAGACCATTGGATCTCCTTTATAAAAAGGTTTTTTGACAATTTCTTTTGGTTTTAATCTATCTAATTCTAACCACTTTTTGAATACAGTTTCAATTGCGTAATCGAGATTTCTAGACTGTGCCCATTGGGCTACTTTGTCTATGGCTTCTTTTGCTTTCTCGACTGATCCTGCCAGTTCTAATAATTGTTTGGCAGGTTTGGTAAATCGTGAATATATTATTTTTTTCTTCTTGGCGTTGTGTTTTAATTCTTTTAAAGAAACACCTTTTGTTTTGAAATAATGCGTAACGACTTGCCGAATTTTTGTTTCTTCTTTTAGGTCTAAGTAATACTTTATTTTTTTTGTTTTGAGATATTCTTCAATCTTTTGTGCAATGCTTTTTCCTATGCCTGGTATTTTTTTAATTCCTTTAATTCCTGATTCTTTATAAATAATTGAAATGTCTTTATCTAGATTCTGTAATGCTCTAGCAGCCTTTCTGTAGGCGGTTGGTTTGTAAGCAATTCCTTTTATTTCAAGAAGTTCTGCGATTTCATAAAAAATCTCTGATAATTTTTTATTGATCATACTTTTCTACCAAAAATCTATATATTATGAGTTTTTCTCTCTCGGGATCAATTCCTCCTTTCTGGCAAGCAATAAGTATTTGTTTTTCGGGGGTATCTATTCCTTCTAAATTCGGCAACAATAACCCTGTCTTCGCTGGTGTTCTTCCGTCAAAAACAACATCTTCTCCGTCAGGAGTAGTATAAGGGGTTGTCTTTACGATAATTCCGTATTTTTTGGGGTCGAGTTCTGATTTGTCTTTAACTAACTCCGGTGTACTCAAAATATATACAGTATAAGAAAGCAAAGGTAAATCTTCTTGCGATACTGCTCCAAAGCGATAATCTTGAGTGGAGGCAGAAATAGCGTTTCTAATAACTTCTTTTGCAATATTCTCTTGAGTAGGCAAGTAAGTGCCAATACAACCTCTTAATTTGCCATCTTTTTTGAGAGTAACAAATACCCCTGCTTTTTTGGAAAGATATTCCTTAGGAAAATCGAAAGGGGGTGATATAATCCTACCTTCTTTGATATAGGTTTCTACAGCGTTTTTAGCAAGTTCAATTAAAGGATGCATAATTATTTTATTTTAAACTAAAAAAAACATCCTTTCAATAATAAAAATTTAGAAAGGTTTGATTAAAAAAGGAAAGTATAACCAAAACACAAGCAATATTATAAAAGAAATAAATGGAATAGTTATATTATCGTCTATCAAATTTGATTTCTCTACAATGGTGGCGGCAAAAGCAGCAACTACGCCGCCAATTCCAAATTGCATCCCGCCTATTAAAGCAGAAACAATAAACATTGCTATACTTCCTTCCCAATATTTTTTTTGTTTGCCGTATCTAAGTCCTCTGACAATTCCAGTAACGCCATCTCCTAAAGCCATAAAAAGAACAGGTATTATACCAAACCACATAGAATTAGTAATTTGCCATGCCAGAAAGATTATAATGCCAGAGCTAAAGCAAAAAATTACCTCGCTTTTTTTCTCTTCTTCTTGGAACCAAGAATATCTGTTTTCTTTTAAATGACGCCAATAAAAGAAAAATCCAAGACTAATACAAAAAAGAGATGGAATTATGATTTCTTCAAAAACAAAAGGGAAAAGAAAAAATATGCCTCCAGCAAAAATATGAATAAATTTTCTTATCAGATAAGCGGACGAGTGTTCAGATCTGTTTTTCTTCAATAGTATAAAAAGTTTTTTTGATAGAACTATAGTAATAAAATAAACCCAAGCAAAAAACAAAACAGCGCAAGCAAGATCTTTTATTAAGGTTATATAATGATTAATCATTGTTTAAAACAAAATCAACTACTAAATACCCGACTCCGAAGGGTCCTTGATAGGAAAGAATTTTTGGTTGCCAGTTAACACCCGACGCTTCTAAAATTCCCAAAAGAAAGCAAAAGGATCTTAGTCCGCATTCAGCAGCCTGCGGATAAAGATTGTTTAATTTCAAAATTCTTTTGATATTTTTCTTTTTTAAAGATTCAATAAATTCCTTATCAAATTTTGGGCCATCGGGATGAAATCCATAGGGCCCTTCTTCTTTTAATACATGGGACATATCGCCGGAAGCAATCAGGGCATAGTTTTTGTTCTTTTCCAATCTTTTATATATATCTTTTCCTGTTTCAAAATAAATCCCCGGTGATTCTGTGCCTGTAAGGTAGGGTTTGATTTCTTTTTTGAAGTTTTTTGCTAAAAAAAATAAGGGAACATTAAATCCCCAGTCAGGATGAGGAGATGAGATTACAACAGAATCAGGGTTTTTTTCTTTGAATTTTTGGCTTAGATTTTCTAAAGATTTTATTGTTTTGGCAACTTTTTTTCTATCTTCTGGAGAACCAACCGAAGGAAGGATAATTGGCGGGTGAGGAGAAATTGCAGCAAAAACTATTGGCATATTATTTAAGAATTAAGTTTATATCTTGACCGCATTTTGGACATTTTCCGTTTTTGTCGTGGCGATGGACAATGTAGCCAGTTCTATCAATTACCAAAGCCCTACATTTAGGACAAAAAGTATCCTCTGTTGGAAGACCCCGCACATTTCCAGTGTAAACATATTTTAATCCTGCTTCTTTACCGATAGTGTAAGCCTCTTTTAGTTTTTCAATTGGAGTGTCTTCAATATCTTGCAGTTTCCAGGATATTTTACCGCAAAATTGAGTAACATGCCAAGGAGTTTCTGGTCCAAGCTCTTTTTTAATAAATTTGGCAATTTTTTGTAGATTCTTTGAACTATCGCTTAGGGTTGGAATAACAAGGGTGGTGATTTCTATCCAGACACCCTTTCTCTTCAGTTTTATTAAGTTATTTAGCACTGGTTTAAGATGGCCTCCACAGTATTTTTGATAGAACTGCTCTGAAAAACTTTTTAAATCAATGTTTGCTGCGTCAAGATATGGTGATATTAAATTTATAGTTTCTTTGGACATAAAGCCATTACTGATCCAGGCATTTTTTATTTTGTTCTTTTTGGCTATTTTCATCACTTCCATAGCATATTCCAAAAATATTGTTGGCTCTGTATAGGTATAAGAAACACTTGGAATCTTGTTTCGTTGGGCTATTTTTACTATTTGTTCAGGTGCTGTTTCTTCTCCTATAATTCTGTCGCTGGTTTGGGGCATTTGGGAAATATCAAAGTTCTGGCAATTCCAGCATTTAAAATTACAACCTACTGTAGCGATAGAAAGTGAGTATGTGCCTGGCAGAAAGTGAAAAAACGGTTTTTTTTCAATAGGGTCTATATTAATTGCAGCCACTTTTTTATAGTTTAGTGCGTAAAGTCTACCGTCAATATTTTCTCTTACTCCGCAGATTCCTCTTTTATTTGGCGAAATAGCGCAATAATGCGAACAGGTTTGGCACTGCACTTTTTTATTAGCCAGTCTTTTATACAAAAAGCATTCTTTCATACCTTTAAACATTTTATCACTTTTTGGTTTAAATAAAAAATAGAGGGTGATGGAATCACCCTATTTTGAAGATTTTTTTATAATGGAAGAAATCTTTCTATAGAATTCTTGAGCTGCTTCTTCTAAGTTCTTTGCGTCAATGACTAAACCATTAATAGTCAAACATCTGCCTTGTTCTTGAATTTCTTTTACTGTTTCCCGAAGAGCAAGAAAAGCATTTTCTAACGTTCTCCATTCATTCTCTACCTTTTCTGGTATTTCAAGGACTGTAGTATAATCCATTATTTCCCTCCTATACATTTAGAATAGAAAAATAAAGTTTTTTGTCAATAAAGTTTTAGTTCATAAGAAACCTTCTTCACTTCGTTTTTTTATTAGAAAGATTATGTGATAAAATAAAATAAACAATTTCAAGTATGAAAAAAAGAATTTTTATTGCAATTAATTTACCAGAGGAGGTAAAGAAAAAATTGTTGGAGTTTCAGAAAAAGTGGTCTGATTTGCCAGTTCGGTGGACAAAGAAAGAAAACCTTCATCTTACCTTGGCCTTTTTGGCTTATCTCTCAGACGAGGAATTAAAAAAAGTTTTGGAGGCAACAAAAGAAGTTGCAGAAAAACACCCTCCTTTTTTTATTGAAATAACAAAAATAGATTTTGGCGCAAAGTATAAGGGAGTTCCAAGATTAATATGGGCAGAAGGAGAAAGGTCAGAGGAATTAACATCTCTGAAGAAAGATTTAGACAAAACCTTGTCTCAAACAATCCATTTTTCTCCGGAAAATAGAGATTTTTTGCCTCATATTACTTTGGCTCGCATAAGAAAATGGGATTGGCAAAGAATAGAGCCAGACCAAAGACCAGAAATATGCGAATATATATCAGAAAAGTTTGAAGTAAAATCAATAGAAATAATGGAAAGCCGTCTTAAAAGAGGAGGAGCGCAATATTTAATCTTGAGAAGTTTTGGTTTAAATAAATGATAAAAAACAAATCAAAAATTCATTTTATAGGAATAGGGGGAATTGGTGTTTCTGCTTTAGCTTATTATTATCTCAAAAAAGGGTATAAAGTTTCGGGGTCGGATTTAGTTTCCTCAGAAATTACTGATGAACTTAAAAAAAGAGGCGCTAAGATATTTATTGGTAAGCATTGCCAGAAAAATCTGCCAAACGATATTCAAAAAGTTATATATAGTCCTGCTGTTTCTTTTAATAATCCTGAATTAAAGAAGGCAAGAAAACTTAAAATTAAAACCAAGAGTTATCCAGAGGCTCTCGGTGAATTGACAAAAAAATATTTTACCATTGCTGTTTCTGGTACTCACGGAAAAAGCACTACTTGTGCAATGATATCTCTTATTTTAACTAAAGCAGGGCTTGATCCGACAATTATTATAGGAACTAAACTAAAAGAATTTGGTAATCTAAACTCAAGAGTCGGCAAGTCAAAATATCTGGTAATTGAGGCTGATGAGTACAAAGGTTCTTTTCTAAATTATTGGCCTTCTATTATTGTTTTAACAAATATCGAAAGAGAACATCTTGATTATTATAAAAATCTAAATCACATTTTGAAAATCTATCGCAAATATATAAGCCATTTACCAAAGGAAGGTTTTTTGGTGGCAAATAAAGATAATAAAAATATAAATAAATTATTAAATCTTTCAAAAAATAAATTCAATATTAAAAAATACTCTCTTAAACAACAAGATTCAAAAAAGATTAAAAAGATACTCCAAATTCCCGGAAATCATAATATTTATAATGCTCTAGCGGCTTTATCGGTGGCGCGTATTCTTGGAATTAAAGACGAAGTCTCTTTTAAGGCTCTTTCTTCTTATAGAGGTGCGTGGCGTCGTTTTGATATCAGAGAATCAAGAATCCCTCACACCAATAAAAAAATTACAATAAT
>CAYMMJ010000003.1:0-25380 GCA_964391535.1 uncultured Candidatus Saccharibacteria bacterium | reverse complement strand
ATTTTTTTGTGCAAGAATTAAAAAATTAAATATATGGACTATAACCCTCAGGAAATCGAAAAAAAATGGCAGGATTTTTGGGAAAAAAGTAATCTTTGTCGGGCCCAAGATTTTTCAGATAAGCCAAAACAGTATATTTTGGTAGAATTTCCTTATCCTTCAGGAGAAGGTCTTCATGTAGGGCATGTAAGAGGCTATACAGCAATGGATATTGTGGCAAGGAAAAGAAGGATGGAAGGATTTAATGTTTTATTCCCTATTGGGTGGGATGCTTTTGGTTTACCGGCGGAGAATTACGCTATAAAAAAAGGAGTTCATCCGTCCAAAACAGTAGAAAAAAATATTGCTAATTATAAGCGTCAGATAAAAAGCCTAGGTCTTTCTTTTGATTGGTCTCGGGAAGTTAACACCACAGACCCAAAATATTATAAATGGACCCAGTGGATTTTTGTTCAACTTTTCAAAAAAGGACTAGCTTACCGGGCAGAGATTCCTATTAATTGGTGTCCTTCTTGTAAGATTGGACTTGCTCGTGAAGAAGTAGTTGGCGGAAAATGCGAGAGATGTGGTACTCCTGTTGAGAAGAGAGAAAAAAAACAATGGATGCTAAAAATTACACAATATGCCGATAGACTAATTGATGATTTAAAAAAATTGGATTTTCTTGAGGAAATAAAGACACAACAAAAAGAGTGGATAGGCAGAAGTTATGGAACCGAAATAGATTTTAAGATAAAAGACTCAGACAGAACAATTAGGGTGTTTACTACTCGCCCAGATACTATTTTTGGGGTGACTGCCGTGGTTGTTGCTCCTGAATATAAATTTATAAAAGAACTAATCACGCCAAACCATTTAGATGAAGTAAGAAAATATATTGAGCAATCAAAAAAGAAAACAGAATTTGAGAGAACAAAACTGGAGAAAGAAAAAACAGGAGTTTTTACCGGGTCTTTTTGTGTGAATCCGGCCAATGGAGAAGAAGTGCCTATTTGGGTAGGAGATTATGTTGTTGGTACTTACGGAGGAGGAGCAGTGATGGTTGTTCCTGCACATGATAAAAGAGATTATCAGTTTGCCAAAAAGTATGGCCTCGAAATAAAAGAGGTGATTAAGGGAGGAGATATTTCAAAAGAGGCTTTTGTTGAGCACGGAGAATTGGTAAATTCTGGCAAGTTTTCCGGTTTGTTTTCAGAAGAAGCAATCAAGAAAATTACTCAATGGCTCGAAGAAAAAGGATTGGGGAGAAAAACGGTCCATTATAAATTAAGAGATTGGGTTTTTTCTCGCCAACATTATTGGGGAGAACCTATTCCTATTGTGTATTGCAAGGAATGTGGACCAGTTGCAGTTCCTGAAAAAGATTTGCCTGTGGAATTGCCTTATGTTGAAAAATACCAACCTACAACAACAGGCGAGTCGCCTTTGGCTGCAATCAAGGAATGGGTTAATACTAGGTGTCCAAAATGCGGGGGACCGGCAAAGAGAGAGACTGATACAATGCCTAACTGGGCTGGTTCTAACTGGTATTTTATGCGGTATTGTGATCCGCAGAACGATAAAGAATTAGCCGATTTTAATAAATTAAAATATTGGTTGCCTGTTGATTGGTATGACGGAGGACCCGAACATATTACTCTTCACTTATTGTACTCTCGTTTTATTTATAAGTTTCTTTATGATATTGGAGTAGCCCCTACCCTTGAACCTTATCAGAAAAGAACCCTACATGGCATAGTGCTGGCTCAAGATGGAAGAAAAATGTCTAAATCGTTAGGTAATGTAATAAATCCTGATGATATTGTGAAACAATATGGAGCAGATACCTTAAGAGTGTATGAGATGTTTATGGGTCCTTTTGGACAAGCAATAGCTTGGAATCCGGAAAGTGTAAATGGAGTTTTTAAATTTTTGAAAAAAGTGTGGTCTTTAGTGTTTGAATGTAGAAATAATAAAGATGATTCCTCTGAAATTCAAAGAAAAGTTAATCAATTAAACAAAAAGGTAAATGACGATATTGAGCAAACAAAGTTTAACACCGCTATCGCTTCTTTTATGGAGTTTGTTAATTTTGCCCAGGAGCACAAAAAAGAAATTGGAAAAAAGACCTTGGAGAGGATGCTTCTGTTGCTTGCTCCTTTTGCTCCTCATATTTCCGAAGAACTTTGGCATGTAACGGGTCACAAGAACAGTATTTTTGAGGAAAAATGGCCCCAATATGATAAAAGATTAGTAAAAGAAGAAAAAATAACACTTGTGATTCAGATAAATGGAAAAGTAAGAGATAAAATAGAAGTACTTTCTGGAATTTCTAAAGAAGAAGCAAAGAAACTTGCATTAAAACAAAAAAAGGTGCAAAATTGGATAGGCGGCAAAGATATTAAAAAAGTTATTTTTGTGTCAGACAAACTTATTAATTTTGTAATTTAGTTATGTGTGGAATTGTAGGATATATTGGGAAAAACCCTGCCCTTCCTATTTTAGTATCAGCTCTGAAAAGGCTTGAGTATCGCGGGTACGACAGTTTTGGTTTTTTTGCCCTTGATGACTCTTCCCATTTCTTGCTTAAAAAAGTAGGCAAAATTTCTGAATGGGAGAAAAGACTTCTTGAGATAAACTTTGGAGGCAATATAGGAATTGCTCATACAAGATGGGCTACTACTGGGAAAGTAGATGAGAGAAATGCTCATCCTCACTATGATTGCAAAGAGGAGATTTTTTTGGTTCATAACGGAATTATAGAGAATTATCAACAACTCAGAGAGGAGCTTGTTCGTGAGGGTCATCAGTTCAAATCGGATACAGATACAGAAATTTTCTGTCATCTTATTGAGAAATACTTTCAAGGAAATCTTGAGGAGGCTGTAAGAGAAGCTCTAGAGAAGGTGCAGGGAAACTATGCTATTGCAACAATTTCCAAGAGAGATCCAAACAAAATTGTCCTTGCAAGATTAGGAGCTCCCTTGTTAATAGGGTTATCAGACGGCGAATATTTCATAGCTTCTGATCCAGCAGCAATGGTTTCTTATACTCGCCGAGTTATTACTTTAGACGATAATGAGATAGCAGTAATTACCCCGCAAAAACACTTTATTTTAAAAGAAAAACCCATAGAAAACATTGATTGGGAGATTAAAGAAGCGCAGAAAAAGGGTTTTTCTCATTTTATGCTCAAAGAAATATTTGAAGAACCAGAAGTAATTAGAGAAGCAGCAAGAGGAAGGATGGATATAGAAAAAGGATTGGCTGTGCTAGGAGGGCTTGATCAAGCTTCCGAGAGATTAGATAAGATAAATAATATAGTTATTACTGGTTGTGGAACTGCTAGATATGCAGGAATGGTTGGTGAATATATGTTTGAGGAATACGCTGAAATTCCCACTAAAGTAGAAGTTGCTTCAGAGTTTCGATATCGTAAACCCCTACTAAATGAGAGAACAGTGCTTTTAGCAATTTCTCAATCAGGTGAAACAGCAGATACTCTTGAAGCAATAAGGGAAGCAAAGAGAAAAGGAGCTTTGGCTTTAGGACTAGTAAATAGAGTGGGTTCTTCTATTGCTCGTGAAACCGATGCAGGGGTTTATAACAGAGCAGGCCTCGAAGTTGGAGTAGCTGCCACTAAATCATTTGTTTCCCAACTAACAATCCTTGCCCTGTTAACTGTTTCTTTAGGAAGAAAAAAAGATATGAGTTTAGTCATTGGTAAAAGGATTCTAGAGGAATTAAATAGATTGCCGTCTCTTGCTAGTAGAGTGTTGGAACAAGCAGATTACATTAAGAGATTAGCACAAAAGTATTCAAAGCATAAAAACTTCATTTATTTAGGAAGAAAATACAACTATCCGATTGCTCTTGAAGGAGCTTTAAAGTTGAAAGAAATTGCTTGGAAAGTTCATGCCGAGGGTATCTGCGGAGGAGAAATAAAGCATGGCCCTATTGCGTTAGTTGATGAGAGTTTTCCTGTTATATGTATTGTGCCTTCGGATTCGGTTTACGAAAAAATGAGAAACGCTATTGAAGAAGTAAGGTCAAGAAATGCCAAAATTTTAGCTATTGCTACAGAAGGAAATCAAGAAATCAAAGAATTAGTAGACGATATTATATATATTCCAAAAACCTTAGAAATGCTAACACCTATTCTTTCAGTTATTCCTCTTCATTTATTTGCTGCCTATCTTGGATTAGAGCTTGGTTTAGATATTGATAAACCTCGAAATTTAGCAAAATCAGTAACTGTTGAATAACCATTTTTTTTGTGATTTTTTATTTGTTTTACTAAACAGATTTTTTTATTTTTAATTTTTGTGATAGAATAAAAGATTAGAAATCATTAATATAAAATAATAAAAAATATGGCTTTAATTTCTTCTCTTGAAAAGGACCAAATAAAAGAAACAATTATTTCTGTTTATGAGAAATTTGAAAAAGATACAGGTAAAGTGCCTGAATGGGTAAAAGTAATGGCTCATCGCCCCGGGATTCTTAAGGAATTTGTAGAGTTATTTAAAGCAGTAATGGGCGAGGGTGAGATAGAAAGTTCTTTGAAGTGGAAGATAGCCTATACTGTATCTAATCAATTAAAGTGTCCTTTTTGTGTTGATGTAACAGCAAAAATGCTCAAGAAACTTGGGGCGAGCGATGAGATGATTCAGAAAATAAAAGAAAGAAAAGATTTGCCCGAGGGCGAAAAAGATATTCTTGAGTTGGTAAAAGATGTTACAGATAATGCTCATGTTGATAACCCCGAGATTTTTGAGAGGTTAAGAAAAAGATTAACTGAACCTCAAATAGTAGAAGTTGTGTCTGTAATCGGTCTTTTTAACTATATAAATCGCTTCAATAATACTTTGGGAGTTCTTCCCGAGTAATCTACAATCTCAAAATTATGAAAAAAACAATTCTTATTGGAGGAAAAGCAGGTCAAGGCATTGCAATGACTTCTGCTCTTTTGGGAAAGATTTTTGCCAATGCAGGTCTCTATGTGTTTAATTATCGTGATTACCCTTCCCTAATTCGGGGAGGTCACAACTTTAATGTTTTGAGTGTTTCGGATTCCCCTGTTTTTTCTTTTGAGAAAGATTACGATATTATAGTAGCGCTTGACCAAAATACAATAGAAAAACACAAAAAATATCTCAAGAAAAAAGGATTTATTTTAGGAAGCAAAAAACTTAAATCTCGGAAACTGGTTTCTCTTGATTTAGAGAAGATAATTTCTGAAATGAAACTTCCTCCTGTCTTTGGTAATAACATCTTGGTAGGTTATTTAACTCATCATTTTGGCTTACCTTTATCTTTTGTATCGGGAGTAATTAAAAAAGAGTTTGCTAAAAAATCCGAACTTATTGAAAAGACAATAAAGATTGGTTATAACTTAGAACATTTTCAGGAAGAAAAGTTTGATGTTAAAAATAAAGCAAAATATTTTTTCTCGGGCAGCGAAGCAGTTGCCCTCGGTGCTGTTGCGGCAGGAATTGATATTTATTTTGCCTATCCGATGACTCCGGCTACTCCTGTGCTTCACTACTTAGCAAGAAATCAAGAGAAGTTTAACATTTTGGCAGTTCAACTTGAGAATGAAATAGCAGTAATAAATGCTGCGCTTGGCGCTTCTTTTGCGGGAGCCAGAACAATGGTAGGAACATCAGGAGGAGGTTTTGCTTTGATGGCGGAGGCGTGTAGCCTGCAAGGAATGTCAGAGGTTCCTTTAGTAGCGTATCTGGCTCAGCGAACAGGACCATCAACTGGTGTGCCTACTTATACTACACAGGGAGATTTAAAATTTGCTCTAAATATCGGCCATGGAGAATTTCCAAGGGTTGTTGTGGCTCCTGGAGATGCTAGAGAAGCTTTCTTAAAAACTCAAGAATCCTTCTATCTTTCTCAGAAGTATAGAATTCTTTCCATTATTCTAGGAGACAAGCATGTAGGAGAGAGTCATTTTAGTTTCGAAAAAATTGGGGAGCCAAAAATTAAAATGAAGGATTTCTTGCTCAAAAACCCTTCTTTGAATTACAAGAGTTATAAGATTACAAAAGATGGTGTTTCGCCTCGGACTGTTCCCGGTTTGGGACCGGTCGTAAGGGCTTCTGGCTATGAGCACGATGAGTGGGGAATTACCACAGAAGACCAAGAAAAAATTTCTCAAATGACAGAAAAAAGATTAAAGAAAGAAGAGTTTATAAAAAGAGAAGTTTCTAAATTGGAGCCGGTAAAAGTCTATGGTAAAGGAAAAAACCTTATTGTTAGTTGGGGGTCTACTAAAGGAGCAATTCTTGATTCGCTGAATCAACTGAAAAATTTCAGATTTTTACAAGTTCTTTATTTAGAACCATTTCCATCTAAACAGGTAGAGAGAGAAATCAAAAAAGCCAAAAAAGTAGTTTTGGTAGAAAATAATGCTACAGGATTGCTTGGCAAAGTGATAAGAGAGAACACGGGAATTCTTATAGAAAAAAAGATTTTAAAATATAACGGAAGACCGTTTTATCCTTCCGAAATTATTAAAAAACTAAAATGAAAAAGATAAATCTTCAAACAAAAGCCCAAAATACTTGGTGTCCCGGATGTTTTAATTTTGTAATTTTGACGGCAGTTCAAGAAGTCATAAGCGAATTAATCGAAGAGAAAAAACTTGCCCAAAAAGATGTAGCAATTGTTACGGGAATAGGTTGTCACGGAAAAATGTTTGATTATCTAAATTTGAATGGCTTTTATGGACTCCATGGAAGGGTAATTCCGACTGCCATAGGTATAAAATTAGGAAACCCGAAATTAACAGTTATAGGGTTTGGAGGAGACGGCGATACCTTTGCCGAAGGAATATCTCATTTCTTGCATGCTTGCAATATGAATCCTGATATTGTAATGATTGTTCACGATAATCAAGTATTTGCCTTAACTACTGGACAAATGACACCTACCACCGAGAAAGACTACAAAGGTCCGTCTTTACCTTCTGGTAAAAAAACAGAACCTATAAACCCAATAGCTTTGGCTATGTCCGCAGGCGCTTCTTTTGTTGCTAGAAGTTCTGCTGTTGATAAAAAACATCTAAAAAGAACAATAAAAGAAGCCATTAATCATAAGGGCTTTTCTTTTGTAGATGTTTTGCAGCCATGCATTACTTTTCATAATTCTGCTTCTTATTTGTCAAAGCACATTTATGATTTAAAAAAGAAAGGGCACAATCCTAAAGATTTCAATAAGGCTTTTCAAAAAGCTCTTGAATGGAATTATTCCCTTGATGAAAAATTACATATTCCTGTAGGTGTGTTTTATAAAGAAAGAAGAAAGACACTCGAGGAAGATTTTTCTTTGCCCAAAAAACCTTGGTATTTGCTAAAGAGAAAGAATAATTATAAAAGATTATTTTCTTTTCTTGGATAAATATCTCGAAAATGGATGATCAACAAAGGATTCAGAAATTTCTCTATGAATTTTCTTCTCGGCTTAGTAAGAGATTTAAGAAGGAACTTGATTTTATATTGCTTTTTGGAAGCGCTGCCCGAGGAGAATGGAAGAGAGGGATAAGTGATGTAGATTTAATTATTCAATCAAGAGATCAAGAAAAAATAGAAGAGATCTCCAAAGAAGCAGAAAAAATATTCTGGGAGTTAGATAAAAAGTATGATACCAAGTTTAAGGAAGTATGTTCAATTGCAGATAAAAAAGATCCTTTTAAAAAAGTCTTGAAAGAAACTCGTCTGTATGTTCCTTTTGAGGTTTTTGGTCCTAATGATATTGATTGGATTCATGGCAGGATAAAAAAGAAAGAAATTGTATTAGGAGCAGAGTTAGTTGCGCCTCAAAGTATGCTTTTTTTGAAGATGAAAAGCGAAGGAAAAATTCTTTACGGAAGAGATATAAGAAAAGTGATTCAGGTTAGAGTAACATTGTGGGATAAAATAAAGGCACTTTTGGTGCCTTTTTATGTTGCTTGTTTAGCGTGGTTGATAGCGGCATTTTTTCCCAAGACTGCTTTAAAAATGGCCGATAAAGCGGTTCTTTATTCTATAGAATCTTTTTTGTATTTCTTGGATAAACCAATAGGTCGGGGAATGTATCCGGCTCTTAAAGAATTTAGAAAAGAACTAAAGGATATCGCCAAAATAAAATATAGTACGATGGGTGCAATAGAGATAGATCTCCTTTTTAGCATCGATTACAAAAGGAATTTTGATTTTGCAAAGAAAGCCATTAAGATAAAGTATAACTGGCAAAGGGAACAGAAAGAATTTGGCAGGTGGGATATTTTAAAATTCTGCTGGCAGGCAGTGCTTTTTACAAACACAATGAATTGGCAGGCAATATTGAAATCAGACAAGAATAAGACTCTTTTGAGATTTTTGGTTCTGTTTAGGTCTATTGCTTTGTTGGCACTGATTGTTTGTGCTATCTTTTATATAAGAAGTATAGTATGAAAAGAACCAAGAAAAAAATTGTTTGTTTTGGAGGAGGAACAGCTTTACCCAAAGCAGTTTTATCTGCTTTGAGAAACAATAAATTTATTATTACAACGATTACTTCAATGGTAGATAATGGAGGTTCTTCTGGTCAACTTAGGAAGGAATTTGGTGTTCTCTCTCCTGGAGATATCCGTCGTCACATTCTTGCTCTTTCAAATGCTCCTCTATGGAAGAAGAGGCTTTGGCAAATGAGATTCGGCCAAGAGAAATTTAAAGGAGGACACGTAGGGCATAACTTTGCTAATGTCTTTATAGGGGGACTGGAATATGTTCTAAAAGATTATCGAAAAGTCCTTAAAATAGTTAATGAGTTTATGGAAGTAAAAGACCATTATGCTTTTCCTGCTACTATAGATAAAACTCATCTCTGGGCTTTACTTGAAGACAACACAATGGTTAAAGGAGAGGAAGAGATAGATGTTCCTCAGAAACACAATCCAAATCTAAAAATTAAAAAGATTTTTTTAAAACCAAGAGCAAGAGCTTATCTGCCAGCTTTGAGAGCGGTTAAGAGAGCCGACGTTATTATAATTGGGCCGGGAGACCTTTATTCTTCTGTTCTTCCTTGCTTTCTTCCGGTTGGGATGAAAGAAGCTATCAAGAAAAGTACTGCTAAGAAAGTTTATATTTGCAATTTGATGACGAAACTTGGAGAAACAAAAGGGTTTTCTGTTTATGATTTTGCGAGAGAAGTTGAGAAATATATAGGTTGTCCTTTGAATTATGTTCTGTATAATATAAGACAAGTAAGAAAAGAAAGGATAAAAAAACAAAAGAAGACAAATCCATTGCTTTTGGATATGGTGAAATCAGATGGCAATCTTGATAGTTCAAAATTCATTGGTCGGGACCTTGTAATAAAAGATGGTCCTATTGTCCATGACGAAAAAAAAGTCAAACGTATTTTAATTTCATTAATCTAGATTATGCAAGCTGTAATTCTTTCCGCCGGAGCTTCTTCAAGATTCTGGCCTATTAACGGACATCACAAATCTCTCTTTGAGATAATGGGTAAGCCTTTGATTTGGTGGGTTATTTATGGTCTTAAAAAAAGAGGGATTGAAGAAGTAATTATTGTGCAAGGTCCTGATAAAAAGATCGAAAAAGAACTTTCTAAATTTAAGACCGGTGCTAGAATAAAATATATTGTTCAACCCTCTCCTTTAGGAACGGGAGACGCTATTTTAAGAACAGAAAAATTATTAAAAGATCAATTTTTTGTTGTGAATGCTGAGAGAGTTGATGCCGATACTCATATAGAACCTGTCCTTGAGAAGTTTAGGAAAGAGAAAACTAAGTTAATACTAGTAGTTGGAAAAACAAATACCCCTTGGCTTTATGGGATTTTAAAGATAAAGAAGGACAAAGTAATAGACTTAGTAGAAAAGCCAAAACCCGGTAAAGAACCGTCAAATTTGAAGATAGTAGGAACGTATTTTCTTCCTAAAGAATTTCTTACCTACTTAAAAAAGGTCCCTGTCCATATGTATTCTTTAGAGGAAGCACTTTTGGTTTATACTCAAAAAAAAGAAGCCAAGATTGTAAAAGTAAATCACGACACCTTTTCACTAAAATATCCCTGGCATTTGTTTGAAATAAGAAATTATCTTTTCGACAGGTTTTTAAAAAGAAAGATTTCTGAATCGGCGAAAATTGCCAAGGATGTTATTATAGATGGTAAAGTTTATATCGGTAAAAATACAAAAATTTACGAAGGGGCTATAATTAAAGGCCCTTGTTATATCGGAGATGGCTGTGTTATAGGAAACAATGCTTTGGTTAGAGATTATACCAATCTAGAAAGCAATTGCCTAATTGGAGGACTAGCCGAAGTAACAAGATGTATATTCCAAGAAGATTCTCATACACATTCAGGTTATTTCGGTGATTCTATTTTTGGCAAAGGATGCCGAGTTGGTGCAGGAACGGTAACTGCCAATATCCGACTTGATAGAGGAGTGATAGAATCAACAGTGAAGGGTAAAAAAATTCCTACCGGACTTAAGAAGTTTGGTGTGGTAGTGGGTAAAAATACAAAGATCGGAGTTAATGTTTCACTGATGCCGGGAGTTTTGATTGGTTCAAACTGCAATATCGGTCCTCATTCCATAGTCCTAAAAAACCTCAAAGATAATCTTTGCTTTTATACAAAAGCGGAGAATGTAGCAAAGAAAAATAAATAATTGATATTTATGATATTTATGCTTGAGGAGGACCAGCCTCGAGTTTTTTATTTTTGATTGACATTGTTGTTTTTTTGTTCTAAGAATTAAATAGATCTTTTAGAAAATTTAATAGAAGTTTTTTCAGGAAACTTTATTATAAGTTATTTTGTTGCTTCTTTGTTTTTGTATGGAGGGATAATATGAATTTTTGGGAAGAAATAAAGAAAAAGGTTAAAAAAGGAGAAAAATTTCACTTCACTCTTGTTGATCCAGTAAAACAGTGCGGTTTAGAAATAAATGAGATAATCAAAGTGGCTCAAGAAGAAGGAAGTGCTGCTGTAATGGTTGGAGGTTCTACAGTCAGAGACAGAAAAAGTGTTTATAACACCATTGAGGTTATAAAAAGCACTGTCTCTTTGCCAGTGATTTTGTTTCCCAATTCTGCTACGGCTATTTCCAGAAATGCTGATTATATCTTTTTTATGATGCTGATGAATGCCAGAGACATACGTTTTCTTGTGGGAGAACAAAAGAAAGGTGCGCCTTTGGTGGATAAGTGGAAGATAATTCCTATACCTATGGCATATATTGTAGTGAGTACGAACAAGAAACCTACTGCTGTTGAAAGAATAGCAAAGGTTAAGAAAATCAGAAATAACCAAATAGGAGAAGTTGTAAAATTTGCGCTAGCGGGCCAATATTTTGGAATGCAATGTGTGTATCTCGAAGCAGGGTCAGGAGCAAAGAATTCAGTATCTTCAGAGTTAATTTCGGCAGTAAAGAAAAAAATTGCCATACCTTTGATTGTAGGAGGAGGAATTAAAGATCCTCAAACAGCCATAGAAAAACTTGAGGCTGGCGCTGATATAATAGTGACAGGCAACATAGGAGAACGAGATCTGGAAGGTTTTAGGAAAGTGATTTCGGCAGTGAGACATTTCTCAATAAAATAGCGCTTTTTGAAGCGCTCTTTTTATTTTTGTGATAATATATTATTAAGTAATTATGAAAAAAACCAAGGCCTTATTTCTTTTTTCAGGGGGGTTAGATTCAATGGTTGGTGTAGAGCTTCTAAAAAAGCAATATATAGATGTGACAGGATTAACTTTTAAAAGTTATTTTTTTGATGCTTTACAGGCAAAAAAAGCAGCAAGACAGTTAGGAATTAAATTAAAAGTAGTTGATTTTTCAAAAGAGCATCTAAAAATCGTGAAATCTCCCAGATACGGATATGGTCAATCAATGAATCCTTGTATTGATTGCCATCTCTTAATGCTAAAATTTGCCAAAAAAATTATGAAAGAAGAAGGTTTTGATTTTGTGGCTACAGGAGAGGTTCTTGGAGAAAGACCAATGTCTCAAAACAAAAGCGCTCTTTTTCTTTTGGAAAAAGAATCGTCTTTGTCAGGATATCTTCTTCGACCTCTGTCAGCAAAGTTGCTTGCCGAAACAATTCCTGAACAAAAAGGACTTGTAAGAAGAGAAAAACTTCTAGATATTTCCGGGAGATCGCGAAAAAGACAAATAGAACTGGCAAAAAAATTCAAGATTAAAGAATATCCTGCTCCCGCTGGCGGATGTTTACTAACTGATTTAGAGTTCGGAAAAAGATTAAAAGAATTATTGAAAAGATGCTCGAGGACTAGTGATTCTGATATTTATTTGCTGAGATATGGTCGTCATTTCTGGAAAAAAAAGACACTGCTTGTTGTGGGCAGGAATGAAAAAGAAAACAAAGCAATAAAAAGGTTAGCCCAGAAAGGAGACATCTTAATTGAAATGGAAAATTATCCAGGCCCCTCTGTTTTATTGAGACATTATGACAAAGGAAAGGTTGCTTTAGAAATATTGAAGTTTGCTCAAGATCTTGTCCAATATTATTCAACGAAAGCGAGAGGAAAGAAAGATGTCGAGTTCAAAGTAGTGAAGTTCAAGAAATGATAGCCAGTGTGGTATACTGAAATATGCGAGTTTTAAAATTATCTCCAGAAAACTTACAGAAAATAGTCCATTACCTAGGAGAAGAAGTAAAGAAGGGAAAGGTTGTTGTTGCTCCTACAGATACAGTGTATGGATTAATAGCTGATGCTACTAATGAAAAAGCCATAGCAAAGATATTTAAGATAAAAAAGAGGCAAAGCGATAAGCCACTTCCTGTTTTTGTGAGAGATATCAAGATGGCAAAACGCGTTGCTTTAATTGACAAGAAACAAACAAAGATTCTAAAAAAAATGTGGCCAGGTAAAATCACAGTTGTTCTGGTACGAAAGAAAACTTCTTTTTTGCCCAACATTCTCTTTGCTAAGAAAAAAACAATAGGCTTAAGGAGACCTGACCATAAGTTAATTAATCTTCTGCTCAATATTTTGAACACACCTCTTATCGGGACTTCAGCAAATTTATCAGGTGGGCCTGAACCAATTAAAATCAAAGAGATAGTCGATCAGTTTAAAAAACAGAAGGTCAAACCCGATATTATAATAGATGCTGGCGATCTGAAAATAAAGAAACCTTCAACTGTTGTTGATTTGACTAGAAAAGAAATAAAAATTATAAGAGAAGGAGCGATACCAGAGAAAAGTTTATTTAATATGATTAAATAAATCTAAATGGATGCTTTTTTGTTTCAAAAAATTAACGGACTTGCTTTAGAAAGTTGCTGGCTCGATACTCTTGGCATATTTTTTGCTGAGTATTTTCCTTATATGGTAGCTTTCTGTCTAATTGCTTTTTTGATATGGAATTTCAAGAAATACCGTTCCATGGTTATCTGGGCTTTTGCTGCTGGTATCACTGCTAGGGTTATTACTGCCCTGATTCGGTTTCTTTGGGGCCGACCACGTCCCTTTGTAGAAAATCATGTAAAGCTACTTATTCCTTATTTCAAAACCGCTTCTTTTCCTTCGGGTCATGCTGCTTTCTTTTTTGGAGTAGCGGGAGTAATTTATTTTTATAATAAAAATCTCGGCATCTTGTTCTTTATTTCTGCCTTTTTGATTTCTATAGCGAGAGTGTTCTGCGGGATTCACTGGCCAGCCGATATTGGAGCAGGTTTTCTTGTAGGTATTTTTTCTGCTTTAGCGATGACTCAGTTCTCAAAGAAAATTAAGAAAAGTTAGTTATTTTTATTAATTAAAAAAAACCCGAGACGCTCGGGATTTTTTGTGCCGGGGGAGGGGTTCGAACCCTCACGAGGTTTTAGCCTCAGTGGATTTTGAGTCCACCCTGTCTCCCAATTCCAGCACCCCGGCTTATTTATAAAATTAACAGAGAAAAATTGTTTGTCAAATTTTCTTATTTTTGTATATAATCACAATCTTTATTAGAACATTTTACTTTTCCTTCCTTTGTCTTAACAAGAATTGATCCGCACTTTGGACATTTTTGATTTATAGGTTTGTCCCACAAGGCGAAATCACATTCAGGGAAACGGTTGCATCCATAAAATTCTGTTCCTTTCCTTGTTTTTCTTTTAACAATTTCTCCTTTTTTGCATTTTGGACATTTTATACCAAGAGAAGGAGGAGGAAAGGCTTCTGTGTATTTACACTTTGGAAAATTAGAACATGCGTAGAATTTTCCGAATCTTCCCATTCTGATGACTAAAGGAGCTCCGCATTTTGGACATTTTTTCTTTGTTGGCTCCACTAGATTCTTTTTTGAAACATTCTTTTCTTTTTCTTCAAGTCTTTTTTCAAAAGGTTGATAAAAATCATTTAGAACTTTAATCCAGTCTTTCTTTCCTTGGGCTATCTGGTCTAAGTCTTCTTCCATTTTGGCGGTAAATTTGATATCTACTATTTCAGGAAAGTGCTTTACTAAAAGATCATTGACTATGATTCCTATTTCTGTTGGTTCAAATTTTCTCTCTTTATTTTTTTGGACATAATTTCTTTCCTGAATGACTGCCAGAATTGGCGCATAGGTTGAAGGACGGCCAATTCCATTTTTTTCTAGTTCTTTAATAAGAGTTGCTTCACTGAATCGTCCGGGAGGTTGGGTAAAGTGTTGGTTTGCTTTAAGTTTTTTCGCTTTCAAAACCTCGCCTTTTTTTAGCAACGGAAGTTCTGTTTCTTTGAATTTTTGGGACCATATTTTTAAATACCCGTCAAACTTAAGCGTCTGGCCAGAACTTCTAAAGATGTAGTTTTTGGCTTTAATGTCAACTGTTTCTGAACTAAATACTGCTTGAGCCATTTGGGAGGCAATAAATCTTCGCCACACAAGATCGTATAAGCGAAATTGACTTTCATCAAGTTTGGCTTTTATTTTTAATTTTTCTGGTTCTTTTTCAGGGTAAGTCGGTCTTATTGCTTCGTGGGCTTCCTGGGCTCCTTTACTTTTTGTTTTAAATTTTCTAAAAAAGCCAGGCCAATATTTATTGCCGAAGTTTTCTTTAATAAATTTCTCAGCAGATTGCAATGACTGTTCTGACAAATTTAAAGAATCTGTTCGGTGGTAAGTGCAATTATGGGAAATGATTCCATTTGCAATAAAGGTATTAGTGGAAGTGGTTACATCATAAACATAAGGTTTTTTATAATTGGCTGATTCTACTTTTGTTATTTTTTTCCAAATTATAGGAGAAGCGCTTAATTTCCTAAAAAGTTGCTCTTTTGTATCAATAAATGTTGCGATTCTTTCTAAGATAGGTTTTTGAATAAACGGAAGTCTAGTATGGGTGGAGTCCACCTTTCCAAAATAATTAAATAAATCTATGCCTACGAGTTTGGATAGTTTTTGTTTTGACAGACTCTTTTCATTAAGTAAATTCTTTAGCAAAGAATTAATTTCTGGAATTTGTTGACATCTACTGATAATTCTTTCTTCGTAAAGTGGTCGATATGTTTGGTAAAAATGGCTCCACCTTTCTTTTTTAATAATTAAATATGGAGCAATGGCATCTCGAAATTTAGGGATAGCGTTTGATGTCAACCGTATCCAATAGACCTTATTTCTTTTATCTAAATGTTTTGAACTATTCATTCCGAAAGTTTTCAACAATAAACGCAATTTATCGATAAATAACTCTGATTTTGAACTATAAGATACTTGAATGCTATTTGCAGTTGAATTTGGATGTTTATTAATACATCCGTCGCTGTCCCATAATCCTGCAATATAGGCTTTAAGTATCCCATCTGGTTGGGAAAGTAAAATATTAGGAATATCAATTCGAGAACATTTATTTCCTGAGGGGCAGCCAAGTTGTTGAAACAAATGGTAAAGAAAGGTTGAATTGATTAAAGTTTGTGATTTTTTTGTACTGAAACGGTTAAATTCTTCTCCTAAAATTTCACTTACTAATTTGTTTAAGTTATTCAATACAGATAAAGATTCAGATTTAATCGCTATCCATATTTTAGGCTCCGAGGAGGGTAAATAGCCATCTCCTGTCGCAAGACCAAGTAAGTAAGCTAATTTTTTAGAGAAAAAGAAAGGTATTTTATGAAATTTTGAACTGCCAACACTTGGTTTTATTCTAATGCCACGATAATATCGCTCTATTTTTTTTATCCGCATTCTTTTTTCTTTCCATAGTCTTTCAATTATGTGGTAGGGAACAGACTCTTTTTTCTTTTTTCGTCGAATGAAAGAGGAGAATTGAGGAGAGAATTTGAATGTAATTCTTTCTTGAATTGGTTTTGGGAAATATTGGATGAGCTCAATAAGATGAGAAGGATTTTTTTTACGGGTTACTGGAATTGTCTCTAGAACCGCGACATAGTCGCCCTTTTTTATACTTTCTCCTTTAACCCAGGTTGGATAGCCGTTATGCATTATCATAAGAGGATGGTCGGGTGTTATTGAGAGTTTTTCGTGGTCATCGGTTTCAACAGTAATTATTTTATCGGGAGCTTTTATCTCCCAAAATTTTTTGATTCTACCTACTTCCGGTTTTAACGTCGCTTCATTAATACCAATCAATGCCTTGCTTGAATCTTCTAGGTCTTTTATTCTATAGATCTCTCCTTCTTTAGTTATTACTAAAGAGTTTTCATCAACGCACAGGCCTTTTTCGTAAAGCTGTTGGGCTGTTCGCATAGTCATTTTTGCCGGCCAATGCAATTTTTTCCAGCTTTCTTGCTGTAATGTACTAGTAATAAAAGGAGGAGGAGGATTTCTTTTTAACTCTTTCTTTTCAATTCTTATTATCTTGAAGTTTTCTTTTTGGATTTCTTTTATAATTTCTTCTGCTTCTTTTTTTGTTTTAATTCCTAATTTGGGAATTATTTTGCTGTCCTTTTTAATCAAAGTTGCCTCAAATTGCTTTTTTGATTTTTCAAATAAAGCAACAATCTGCCAGTATTCCTGAGGAACGAAATTGTCGATTTCTCTTTCTCTTTCTACCACTAACCTTACGGCTACTGATTGGACTCTTCCTGCCGAAAGCCCCCGGATTACTTTCTTCCATAAAAAAGGAGAAAGCTTGTATCCTACAATTCTATCAAGAATTCTTCTTGCTTGTTGAGCATTTACCAAATTCATGTCAATTTTTCTCGGATTCTTTATAGCCTCTAAAATAGCAGATTTTGTAATTTCGTGGAAAATAATTCTCTGGTAAGAGTTTTTATTATTCAATTCTAATACTTTTGCAAGATGCCAGGCGATAGCTTCTCCTTCTCGGTCTGCATCGGTAGCCAGTATAGTTAATTCTGAATTTTTTACTGCCTCCTTGAGATTCTTAATAGTTTTTCTTGATTTTTGAGGAATTATATATTTTGGTCGGAAGTTGTTTTTTACATCTATTCCAAAACTGCTTTTTGGAAGATCTCTTATGTGTCCATAAGAAGAAAGCACTCTGAAATCAGAGCCGAGAAATTTCTGGAGAGTTTTTGATTTAGTTGGGGATTCAACGATTACTAACTGCATAATTATTGCCTCCTAAATTTTTTACTTTACCTTGTATTTCTAAAATAGCAAGAGTTTTATTTATCAATGATATAGGAAATCCGGTTTTTTCTGCAACCTTGTCAATATGCATAGGTTGTTTTAAGATGTTAAGAATTATTTTCTCCTCTTTATTTTTGGCTTCTTTGACAGAGTTCTTCTTTATTTTTTTAGAAAGGTTTAATTCTTTTAGAATATCATTTGCGCATTCTACTAGTCTCGCCCCTTTTTTAATAAGAAAGTGACAACCTTTAGAGTTTTGGGAGTAAATAGAAGCCGGGACCGCAAAAACTTTTTTCTTTAGCAGAAAAGCCCAATTAGCCGTAATTAAAGAGCCACTCTTGAACGGGGCCTCAATGACCAAAACCCCCAGAGATAAAGCAGCAATTATTCTATTTCTTTTTGGAAAAGTGAACTTCGATCCGTGTGTTTCTGGAGGATATTCAGAAACTAGACAGCCTCCTGTTTCTAAAATTTCTTTTGCTAACCAAAGATTGCTTTGGGGATAAATACTTTTCCAGTCAAGTCCTGTTCCTAAAACAGCTATTGTCCTTTTTCTTGCTTGAACAATGGCTTGGTGGGTAAAAGTGTCAATTCCTGGAGCCAGTCCAGAAATAACTGTCAGTCCTGCTTCTGCTAAATCTCGGGCAATTTCTGAAGCTATTTGTTTTCCGTATGAGGAACATTTTCTGGTTCCTACTATTGCAAAACAAGACTCATTTTTTATTGTAAGATCTCCTCTTGTATACAAGATTTTGGGAGGATCTGGAAGTTCTTTAAGAAAAGGGGGGTAGGAAGCTTCTTTTATAGAAGTGGTTTTGATAGGATAAGTATTTGACAAATTCATTTGATTTATTATAATATAGTAAGGTAGCTCAATATCAAGCTATTTTGTTTTTCAGGCTGTCTGAGAGTGCGAAAATTAAGCGACCCCTCCTTAGCTTAATAAGTAGCTTAAAGAGATATGGCTTATGAGCTTTTGCTCATCAAGCCATAACCGCTCTCAGATAGCCTAAAGGACGAAATAGTTCTTTAAAAGGAGGTGAAGTAGTGAGTATTTATTCTATAAGAAGAAGAGCAGATAAATTTCTTAGAAAGATAGTTAAAATCTTTATCGTTTTTCAAATAAGACCAGATTTTCTAACCGCTTCTTCTTTGTTTTGTGCAGCTGTTGCCGCTATATTTTTTTGGCTTTCGGGAAAGAGAATCTATCCTTCATTGATATTAGCATTTTTGTTTCTTGTGCTTAGTTCTTTACTCGATGCTTTAGATGGCCCTCTTGCCAGAGAAATGAAAATTGCTACCAAAAAAGGGGATTTTCTTGATCATGCCTTTGACAGATATGCTGATGTTTTAGTTATCGGAGGAATTATCTTTGGAGGATATGCTAAATACGAAATAATAGGGTTTCTTGCTGTTTGCGGCGTATTGTTAACTTCTTATTTGGGAGTTCAAGCCCAAGCGCTTGGCCTCCCGAGAGAATACAGGGGAATTCTAGGGAGAGCTTATCGGTTAGGTATTCTAATTTTGCTGACTCTTTTGAATATAATTTTCTCTGGAGAAATAGGAATAGGATGGATTAAATTCTCTTTTCTTGGATGGTCAATGGTTATATTTGCTGTACTTGGTCTCTTAACTGCTTTTCAAAGGACTCTCTATTTGTGGCTTGCTCTTTCTAAATCGGGATAGAAATTATACCCGATTTTTATTTGACAAATTTATCTAATGCTTTAACATTAAAATTACAATTTGCTCTTTAAAGGAGGTGATAAAATATCTAAAAAGATAAGCACGGCGGCTTGTATTTCTATTCTAATGGGATGCGTTTATTTTGCATTTATTTTCAGCACAATAATTTTCTTTATTCTATTTAGCACCACCGTTACTAATCTCTTGCTCGAAGTAGCAGTAATATCTTTTCTGTTGGTGTTATTTATAGCAGTAGGCCTCCGTGATTCAAACGATATCCGGAAATAAACACTCCGGACTTTTATTTATTAAAATCATTCATTGCCTTTCTCAAACTGTGTCCCACAATAATTTCTATTATTTGGCTGCAAAGAACAGTGATTTTTTTTACCAATTTTTGGTCCTCTCTTTTGAATTTTTTTAGGACAAAAGTCTCTAGATTTTTTGGTTTTTGAGATTTAGGTCTCACCCCGACCCTTATTCTTATAAAATTTTTTGTTCCTATTTTCTTAAATATAGAAAGGACGCCTTTATGTCCGGCTGCTCCCCGGTTTTTTGATATTTTTAATTGACCAAAAGTTAAATCAATATCATCATGGACAATGATTAAATTTCGAGATGGAATTTTGAAGAAAGAAACAATTAAAGAAACTGTCTCTCCAGAAAGATTCATAAATACAAGAGGTTTTACTAAAAGCACTTTCTTTTTACCAATTTTGCCTTTGCTGATTTGGGCTTTGAATTTTTTTGTTGTTTTCCAATTTGAGAAATTATATTTTTTCTTCCAGTCTGTCTGAAGAAAATTTAAAATTTCCTTACCTATATTATGAGGGGTATTCCGAAATTTTTTTTCAGGATTGCCCAATCCTACAATTACAAACATTTATTTATTATAGCAAAGGTCTTGTGTGAGCTCAAAAAATTGCTATAATTGATAGTATCAATTAGTAATGAAATTTATGAAAAGAAAACTTTCTTTTATATTTGAAGTAGTTAAGATATTTATCATCGCTTTAGTAATAGTGGTTCCTATTAGGTATTTTCTTTTTCAACCCTTCGTAGTGAAAGGAGAATCAATGGAGCCAAATTTCCACAGCGGGGATTATTTGATTGTAGACGAACTTTCTTATAGACTTAGAGATCCTCAGAGAGGAGAAATAATAGTATTTAGGTCCCCCATTGATCCTTCTTCATGTTATATCAAGAGAATTATAGGTTTGCCCGGCGAAACAGTAGAGATTAAGAATGGAGTGGTAGAGGTTTATACAAATAAAGGATTGACAATATTAGACGAAGAAAGTTATCTACCTGCCGATATAAAAACTTCAGGAGACATCAAAATTTCTCTGGGTAAAGATCAATATTTTGTCCTCGGAGATAATCGTCCTCGTTCTTATGATTCTCGAAGGTTTGGTCCTCTTTCAAGAAAAAACATTATAGGACGGGTTTATCTAAGAGCGTGGCCTCTCTATATGAGCGCTAAAATTGAGGCACCTACTTATTAATTATGCCTCGTAAAAAAAAGCCAAAGTTTCAATCTCCTACAGGAATGCACGATATTTTGCCTGGCGACCAGAAGTATTTTTATGAAATTTATAAGACGGTAAAAAGTATCGCTGATTTTTATAAATTTGGAGAAATTACTACTCCAATTATTGAGCAAGCCGAATTATTTTCCAGAGGCATAGGAATAAGCACCGATGTAGTCAAGAAACAAATGTATACTTTCCGAACTAAAGGAGGAGAGTGGGTTGCTCTAAGGCCTGAAGGTACTGCTTCGGTTGTGAGAGCATATATTGAGCACGGAATGCATACTTACCCTCAACCAGTAAAACTTTGGTACTTTGGGCCGTTTTTCCGTTATGAGAGACCTCAAGCAGGTAGATATCGTCAGTTCTGGCAGTTTGGATTTGAAGTAATAGGTGAATCAAACCCTGTTGTAGACGCACAAGTAATTCTTATATTTTATAAAATTTTAGAGGCGCTAAAATTTAAAAACTTAATTATTCATGTGAATAGCATTGGTGATTCTCAATGTCGTCCCTATTATAAAAGACTCTTAGTGAATTATCTTAAATCACATCAGTCTTCTTTATGTGCTGACTGCAGGAGAAGAATCAAAGAAAATCCTTTGCGAGTCCTTGATTGTAAAGAAGAAAGATGTCAAAGAATAGTAAGCTCTGCTCCTCAGATTCTTGATCATCTTTGTAAAGACTGTCACGATCATTTTAAGGAGGTTCTAGAATATCTTGATGATTTAGGTCTTCCTTATCATTTAGATCCATATCTGGCAAGAGGATTAGATTATTACACCCGGACAGTTTTTGAAATTTTTCCTGGACAAGAGAAAGAAGATACTATCAACGCAAAAGGAGATAATCAAAAAGAAAGAGTTTTAACGACCCCCGCTTTAGTAGGAGGAGGACGTTATGATGGTCTTGTTAAAATCTTAGGCGGAAAGGAAACTCCTGCCTTTGGAGCCGCTGCAGGAGTAGAAAGGATTATAGAGATGATGAAAGTTGCAAAAATAAAGCCTTCTAGACATCAGAAACCAAAGATATTTCTTGCTCAACTCGGTAAGAAAGCTAAAAGAAAAACTCTAAAATTAATTGAGGAATTTCGCAAAGTTAAAGTACCCGTTGCTTTTGCTTTAAGTAAAGATTCTTTGAAGGCTCAGTTGAAGTTAGCCGATCGTTTTGGGGTGAAATATACTTTGATTTTAGGACAACAGGAAGTGGTGGAAGGAAAGGTTATTATAAGAGATATGGGGACAGGAAAACAAAAAACAACTGCTATCAAAAATGTAGTTCGTGAGATGAAGAAAAAAGTTTCAAAATGATGAAAGACTGCCTTTTTTGTAAAATCGCCAAAAAAGAAATTCCATCGGACATTGTCTATGAAGACAGAGATTTTATTGCTTTTAGGGATATTAATCCTATTGCTCCTATACATTTATTAATTGTTCCCAAAAAGCATATCTCTTCTGTAAACGCACTAAGACCAGAAGATAAAGAACTAGTTGGCAAGCTTTTTTTAGTAGCCAAAGAGATAGCTAAAGAACAAGGGATATCAGAAAAGGGTTATCGATTGATATTTAACGTAGGCAAAGAAGGTGGCCAGGCAATTGAGCACTTGCATTTACATCTTTTAGGTGGTAAAACATTATCATGGTCTAAATATTAAAAGTTATGGCTTTAGAAATTAGAAAAAAACCAAAGGAAAACACACAAAGCTTGATAAGACGCTTCACTCAAGCGGTAAGACAAAGCGGGATTTTGATTCAGGCGCGAAAGATTCAGTTTCTCAAGGAACCGCAAAGCGAGACTGCTAAAAAAAGAGCAGCACTGAGACGAGAAGAATTGAGAAAGCGTTACCAGAGGCTTAAAAAGTTAGGAAAAATATGAGTGTTAGAGAGAAAATTCAAGAGGATTTTCAGATGGCTCTTAAAGAAAAAAAGGAAAGAGAAGTCAGCATTTTAAGAATGCTGATGGCTGCTTTGTTAAACAAAGAAAAAGAAAAAAGAGCAACGCTTGCTAAAAATCAAAGCAGTTTGTCCGAAAAAGAGTTGTTAGAAAACAGCAAGCTTGATGACACAGAAGTGAGTGCGGTGGTTTACTCTGAAATTAAAAAAAGAAAAGAAGCAATTGCTGGATTTGAAAAAGGGAAAAGAGAAGATCTTGTTAAAAAAGAAAGAGAAGAAATAGAAGTCCTGCAAAGATATCTTCCTAGACAACTAACAACCAAAGAAATAGAAGATTTATGTCGCCAGGTTATAGAAGAAGTCGGAGCAGGCGGATTAAAAGATATGGGTAAAGTAATGCAGGTAATGATGCCAAAAGTGAAAGGAAGAGCGGATGGTAAACAAGTCAGTGAAATTGTAAAAAGATTGTTATCTTTGGATTAACTGATTCTATTTTTAGTTTTATCAACAAGGCAAAATAGCTTTGTTGATTTTTGTTTTGGAATTTGATACATTAAGATAATTATGGTGGAAATTAACAATCTTACTACGGTTTCTATTGATACTAAGTTTCTAGAAAAAATTGTTCAGGGAATTTTAGAAGAAGAAGTTGGGAGAGAAAAACAAGTATCGCTGGCTTTTGTTGGTCCTGGCAGGATGAAACAAATAAATAAAAGATATAGGAAAAAAAACAGAGTAACAGATGTTTTATCTTTCCCTGAATCGAAATTAGACTTTGATAATTTTTCAATTAAAGGTTTTTTGAAAGAAAAAGATAGCATAGGGGAGATTGTTATTTGTTTAAAAGAGATTAAAAAAAACGCTAAGAGATATAAGGTTGACTTTAAGGCTGAACTGGCGCGAGTATTAATTCATGGAGTTCTGCATCTTTTGGGGTATGACCACGAGAAGTCGGAAGAGGAAGCGAAGAAAATGCAAAAAAAAGAAGAATACTATCTCTCTAAATTTTTAAAAAACTAAATTATGTTTGGAAATAATCATAGCATTGTCTCCCTTGATATAGGGACAAGCACTATAAAGCTTTTAGTTGTCTCGAAAGAATCGGAGGGTTCGGAATTTAATGTTTTATCTCAAGTTACTATACCTTCTTCGGGAGTAAGGAAAGGAGTAGTAGTAAAGCCGACGAAAGTTGCTGAAGAAATTAGATCTGCTATAGAAGAAGCGCAAGTCTCCAGTGGACAAAAAATTAATTCAGTTTATTCAAGCATAAACGGCTCTCATTTGACAGCCGTTTTTTCTAAAGGTGTAATAGCTGTTTCTCGGGCAGATAGAGAAATTTCTCAGGAAGATATAGATAGAGCAATCCAGAACGCTCAAACAATAAGTCTTCCTGCAAACAAAGAAATTATTGATGCTTTTCCAAGAGAATTCATTATTGATGGCGAGGGAGGAATAAAAGAGCCTTTGGGGATGAAAGGAACACGGCTGGAGACAGAGGTTCTTTTGCTTTATGCTTTTTCTCCCTACCTTCAAAATCTTACTAAGGCAATTCTTGGCGCGGGTCTTCAGATAACAGATATTAGAGCTTGCCCCGTCGCTGCTTCTGAAGCAGTGCTTACTCCTCAACAAAAAGAACTTGGAGTAGCATTGGTAGATATTGGAGCAGATACTACAGGTCTTGCTGTTTTCGAGGAAGAGAATCTTATTCACACTGCTATTTTTCCTATAGGAGGAAGTCATATCACTAATGATATTGCTATAGGTCTTAGGTGTGATATTAATTTGGCTGAAAAGATAAAAAAAGAATTTGGCTCTTGCCTTCTTAGAAGAGACAAAAAAGAAAAATATAGAAGAGATAAAATAAAAATTCCTGAGAACCTGAGCTTTTCAAGAAAAATGCTAGTAGGTATTATAGAAGCAAGAGTATCGGAAATATTTGAGCAAATAAACAAAGAGCTTAAAAAAATCTCTCGGCAGAAACTTCTTCCCGCGGGAATTGTTCTTGTGGGAGGAGGGGCTAAATTACCAAGAATTGTAGATTTAGCAAAAAGAGAATTAAAACTCCCTTGCAGAATAGGAAAACCTAAAGGATTTGTTGGTTTAGAAGAAGATCCCAGACTGGCTGTTGTTTGTGGTTTGGTGCTTGGCGGTATAGGGTCCGGGAGAGAATTTGGCGACTTCGGCAGAGGACTTATTAGTAAAGTTAAAAAATTTTTCAGAATTTTTATACCGTAATTTTAAAATTGTGAAAAGAACTAAACCAAAAATAAAAGTAATAGGAGTAGGAGGATCGGGTTCGAACACTATTTCTCGAATGTCGGAATGCGGTATTCAAGGAGTAGACTTAATTGCTATAAACACAGACGTTCAAAGTTTGAAGACTACTAAAGCAGATTTTAGACTCCAGATTGGGAAGAATACTACTCAAGGATTAGGGACTGGCATGAATTTTAAATTAGGTAAAGTAGCCGCGCAGGAAAGCAAAGAGGAGCTTTCCGAGTTAGTCAAAAATGCAGATATGGTTTTTATCACTTGTGGTCTTGGCGGAGGAACGGGCACAGGGGCTTCATCTATTTTGGCTGAGTTTGCTAAAAAAGCAGGAGCGCTGACTATAGCAGTAGTTACCGAACCATTTTCTTTTGAGGGAGTTCAAAGAAAAAGAATAGCAAAAAGAGGTTTGAAAGAATTACAAAAAAAAGTAGATACGCTTTTGGTCATTCCCAACGATAAACTTCTTAAGACAAAA
>CAYMMJ010000002.1:0-33333 GCA_964391535.1 uncultured Candidatus Saccharibacteria bacterium | reverse complement strand
AATCTCAATCAAAAACATGCTCAACACTCCTACTCCTATAATTATGAGCCATCCTTCAATCCCTAAAGGAACGGTATGCAAAATCTGCTGTAAGGGCGGAAAATAGATTGCTAAAGAGAAAGTCAAAAATACCATTAAAGAAGAAAATACGAGCCATTTGTTGGAAAATAAATTTATCTTCCAGAGATTTTTTCTCAAACTTTTATAACAGAAAACAACAAACGCCGTGTCCATACATATTGCTCCGAAAATCATTGTTCTTACATAATCTAAACTCAATCCCAATCTCCCCCATAAATACCAGAAAAGAAATAAAGTAATAAATTCATCAATTAATCCTGTGCCAAAAATTAAAATCTTCATTTCCTTTGTTAAAAGAGATTTTCCAAAAACAGTAGGTTTTTTCTCCATTATTTCTTTTTCTTTCGGTTCGAACGCATAAGAAATCTCTGGTAATGTGTCCTCAACAAAATTGTTCCATAAAATCTGAACCGGCAAAATAGGCAGGGGCCATCCAAAAACAACTTTTGAAATTCCAATCAAAACAATTGAAGTAAATGAATCAGCCAAAATATAGGAAATGGATTTTCTTAGATTATCAATGATTACCCTTCCTTCTTCTATTGCTTTAATAATGATACTAAAACTATCGTTTAATAAAATTAAATCGGAGCTTTCTTTGGCTACTTCTGTTCCTGAACCAAGCGCAAGTCCAATATCTGCTTTTTTTAAAGCGGGTGCGTCGTTTACTCCGTCCCCTGTCATAGCCACTACTTTCCCTTTTTCCTGCCATGCCTCAACAATTCTGATTTTATGACGAGGTTCTGCTCTTGCATAAATGTCTATCTTTTCTATCTTTTCTCTAAATTCGTCTTCTGACAACTTGTCAAGTTCTCTACTTTCAATAATATTTGCTTTTTCTGCCCTAAGTCCAATCTTCTGCGCCACATATTTTGCAGTTAACTTATGGTCTCCTGTAACAAGAATGGGTCTCATTCCGGCTTTCCTACAAACTTTTATTGCCTCTACAACATCTTCTCTTAACGGATCCTCTAAAGCCAAAAGGCCGACGAATTCAAAATCTCTCGCCTCCTCCTTTATTTTTGTGGGAAATTTTTGAAACTCTTCTTTCAAAGAAAGAGGAAGTTTTTTATATCCCACACCAACTACCCTTAGCCCTTGCGCAGTAAGGTTTGATAATTCTTTCTCCCATTTGTCTTTATTTTTTGACTTTTCCAGTATTCGCTCAGGAGCTCCATTCACATAAAGAAAGAGGTTCTTTCCTTCCTTTCTCAGAGAAAGCTGGTATTTGTCAAGGGAATTAAAGGGTACCTCCAATATCTGAACTGATTCTTTTTCTAATTCTGGTTTCAGAAACCCTTTTTTGAAAGCCCCTTCCAAAAGAGCCTTGTCTGTAGAAGAACCCCTGATTATCCATTCCTCAATTTGATCTTCTGGATTTTCAATAAAGGCTTCGTTGCACAAAACTGCGATTTTTAAGGCTAGTTTCTCATCTTTAGCTACGATTTCAGTTAATTCCATTTTCCCTTGAGTTAAGGTACGTGTTTTATCAAAACAAATAATTTCTGTTGAGCCAAGAGTTTCTACTGATGACAGTTTTCTTACCAGCCCTTTTTTGCGCAAAATCCTTTCCATTCCTATGGTTAGAACTACGGTCATTACTATCGGAAGCGATTCGGGAATTCCTCCTACAGCAATAGCAACAGAAGACTCAAACATCTCTAATGGATCTCCTTTTCTTGCCAGACCCCCAAAGAAAATAAAAATACAAATTATACCAATGACCGCTCCTATTATTTTCGCAAATCTTGATAATCTTTTTTGAAGAGGAGTTTTTTCCTCTTTGGTTTCTTTTATTAAAGAAGCTATCTTGCCTGCTTCAGTGGAAATTCCTACAGCCACCACAACTGCCTTTGCTTCTCCTGTCTCAACTAAAGAACCCATATAAACCATATTCTCTCTATCAGCCAAGGCTGTATCTTTTGGTAAAGGGTCAGTAGTTTTTCGAGAAGGCATCCATTCTCCTGTCAAGACCGCCTCGGAAACCGAAAAATCCTCAAAAGAAATCAACCTAGCATCAGCAGGAATTCTATCCCCAGCCTTCAGGAATATAATATCTCCCACAACAATTTCTTCTTGAAAAATCTCTTTCTTCTGTCCCTCCCTTATTACCGTGGCTTTTGTTTTCAACACTTTTTTTAATTCTTTGAGAACCTTTGAGACTTTGCTTTCCTGCCAGAAACCAAAAAGAGCATTAATAAATACAGCAAGGAAAATTACAACTGTGTCGGTCCATTTTCCCAAAGCAAGAGTAATAATTCCTGCAAAAACCAAAATATAAACTAAAGGGCTTTTGAACTGGTCCAGAAATGTTTTTAAACGAGAAAAAGGTTTCTCCTCGGGAATTAAATTAAGCCCGTATTTTTTCCTACGGTTTTCTACTTCCTGTTGAGTTAGTCCTTTCTTTAAATCGACCTTCAAAATTTTAGCAACTTCTTGACAAGAAAGATTGTGCCAGATATGCTTTTGTTTCATTATCTTTCTATTATATAAGAAAAGAGGGAGTTTTTGGAGAGCTTATCTTGTTTCTATATCAAAGAGTATCAATTTAATTGCATTTTTATGGATAATCATATCTTCTTTCGTAAATAGCATCCTAATTTAAAAATTAATTTATACAAAGAAATCATACTCAGTATTCTCTCTAAATCTTCTTTTTCTATCTCTGTGGTATAATTACTGTTATTATATCCGTTTATAAATTTTTTAATATTTCTTTCAGGATTATCATATCTGTTCTCTATCCAAAAAATAAAAATTGCCAAATCCCATTTCCTATTACCTCTTTGAGAGAATCCTTCTGGATCAATAATGTAGATATTGTTATCTTTATAAATATAATTTAAGGGTGTATTGTCATTTATATAGATACCTAAAGAATGAATTTTAGCTATCAGTTCTCCTGTTCTGTATAACAAATTATTATTTTCTATTATTCTATCGAGTAATTCCCCTTCGATAAATTCCGTTATCAGTATATTATTCCTCTTGTCATATCCTATAATTCTGGGTGTATTGATACCTTTTTCTTGCAAAAGCTTATAATAATAGACTTCGTTTACTATTCTATCTCTAGCACTAATCTTTCTAGAGTTCCCATATGGAGTAAATAAATTACCCCACCAAGTAAAAAAACTTCCAAATTTTGTATATTTTTTTAATAAAAAGGTTTTATTTAGAGACTTAATATTTATTTTAACTAGGTGATTATTAAATCCTCCCCTAACTCTTTTCATATCAATACCTTCTTTATTAAAAATAAGGGAGTTATTTATACATTTTAACGTCGAGAGATAATTAATAAGATACTCCTTTCTAGTCAGTTTTAATAATGAAATATATTCTATCAAGTACAAAGATACAAATACCGGAAAGAAGATTAAAAAAGCTATCAATGAATAAAAAAAATATAATTTTTTAATATTCATCTCCTTTCTTTTTTATCTAGTTTATTCATAAAATCCAATACTATTTTTAAATCACAAAAATCTATCTTATTATAATTAGATAATAAAGTAGTTTTACAGGAAACTACTTTTTTTATTTTTTCTATTATCTCATAATCCATAGTAGAGATAGTATCATAAACTAGGTTGTGTTTTTTCAATAAAACCTCTGTTTCGAAAATCTCAGGATGATTAGGAGTATGAATGGGTAAAATTAAACACTTATTTTTAATAGCGTCGACAATGGTCCTAAATCCACATTTAGTAATAATCAAATCAGCATGATATATATACTCGGAAGGATCAAAAGCTAAATCTTTTACAAATAATATATTTTTAAAATTTTTTTTAAAAAATAGAATCTCCTGTTTATTTCTGGGGAGAACAAAAATTCTTATTTCTTCATTACCTTCGATTAATTTATCCATTAGTAAAAGGTTTTTATAATGGTAAAACCCCCCACCTAGACTGTAAAAGACCAACAAACAATTACTTTTAATAATACCCAATTTCTCTTTCAGGAATTTTCTATCTCTTTTTTTATCAATGGCGATAGGCTTTACAAAGATAATATTTTTTGTATTTTTCATCTTCTCTCCAATAGTTTCTATAATATTCAAGCTATTTAGCCGATATAATAAATTGAAAATGTGACGAGTAAAGCTATGGGTAATTTTCCCGACTAGGGTCGGGGTTAAGTTATGTTTAATTAGCGCATAGTTAAATACACCTATACATTTCAAATTTAAAATTTTAGAAAATATTACAATGTGGGGTATAAAATCATTAATAATAATATCAGGTTTAAATTTTCGAACAGCTCTCTTAAATTGTGAAAATTCACTCACACCTCTAAAGAATAAGAACTTCATATAGAAAGTGATAGTTTTAAAAAAATCTAAATCATTATTATCTTTATATTGAACAATTTTCCAATCAAAATAATAAAGGATTGACCTCTTTCCAAAGTAATTCTTTATTATTTCAATATGATTTTTATTAATAATAAATTGTACTTTATGTCCCTGCTCAATAAGTGCTCTAGCTATTTCAATTTCTCTAAAAAGACAGCCGTATTCGGGGCCCCAAATAGTTATCAAAATCTTCATAAGAGATTATCTCTTAACTTTATAATTAGAAACTAAACTTTTACCTGTTATTTCATAATATAGAGAGCCGATAATCCAATCATAAATCCAATCAAGACCCTTAAATCTTCGCATACTGGTTTTAATCACCAAATCATTGCTTATTATCACCTTTGAAATCTTTGATAATCTTCTAAAAATATCTGTATCTTCTGCTGTTTGAAGTTCTTCATTAAATCCACAGATTTTTAAAAAGAGTTCTTTTCTAACAGCAAAAGCGCCCCCTGTGATATGGGGCCTTTTGATCAAAAGAGATAACTTTGCTGTTGTGTTAATCAAGTAATTTGTAATCAATCTATTTAAAAAATTGTTTTCTTTCTCTACAGGTTTAAATATTCCTGATATCGCCCCTAAATCATCATCATTTTTAAATAAATTAGATACAATCTTAATAAAATTATTCTTTATTAAGATATCTGCATCAATAAATATCAAGATATCACTTTTAGAAACGGAAGCCCCTATATTCCTAGAGTAAGCTATATTCCGTCTATCCACCTTGATAATTCTGTCAGTATACTGTTTTGCAATCTTAATTGTTTTATCTTTTGAACATGCATCAACTACAATAATCTCCTCAGGTTTTTGTTCTTGAGTTTTAATATGTTCAAGACAAACTCCAATATATTTTTCTTCATTCAATGTAGGAATAATGATAGATATCGAAAGCGACATAAGCCTATCGATTCTCCATCGATTTTGAATGAGGACAAACGAATTTATTACTTCTTAAATTGTTTTTGTTCAATACCTTAGAAAGGTTTATGAATACTGGCGCAGAACACAATAACCAACAATTACATTTTCTGTTCTTAATTTGCCTCTTTATATGGAGAGATCGTCTACTCATTAAAATCTCTCTTAAACTTTTCTCTCTTATATTTCCCATCCAGCACCTACATATATCACAAGGAAATACATCTCCATAGGGATCAACGAAAAGAGAGTATAATCCTGCAAAGCAAACAAATTGATTGATTGTTGACATCGGATTCATTATAAAATCTAGCCCTTTCCGATAATAATCTTTGTAGAGATATTTTATTAATCTATTAGGATAGATATAATTTTTAATGATTTTTTTATATTCTTCCTCTAAACGAAGGCCAAAATCCAAATATTCTTTTTTAGAAACATTAAATAAGTTAGCCGGATTATTATGAATTGGTTGAAAAAAAGTAGGAATCCCTTTTTTCATAAAAAAAGCATTGATTTCTAAAATTTCATTAATATTTTCTCCATTTAGAACAGTAGAGACTCCTATAAAGTTATTCTTTGAATTCTTTTTTAATAAAAAAACTGAATTTAATGCTTTTTTGAATGAATCTTTAAATCCCCTTATAGCATCTTGTTTATCTCCGTTGAGACTATCGATAGAAACAATAATTATATCAAAACAATCAATAATTTTAGAGACATTCTCTTTGTTAATAAGGGTACCATTTGTATTCACTGAAGTAATAAGACCCTTATTTTTTGCGTATTCCATAAGAGAAAGAATTCCTTCTTTCATTAATGGCTCTCCCCCAGAAAGAGAGAGAATTCTAACACCAATATCATAAGCTTGATTTATTAATTCTTTTATTTCATTGTATTTTAATTCTTTTTTTCTAAGATTTTCTTTTAGGCCTTCTTTCCATCTCTTACAGAAAACACACCTACAATTACATCTATAAGTTGCTTCAAAATGTAATTCAAAAGGTTTAGGCAATATTTTGTCAATATAATAGGATGATAATAAATTGAAATATCTAAAAGCTAATGCAAATAATATCTTTATTTCTATTCTAGAAATCATTATTTAGTCAATTAATATAACTATAAGCACATCTAGAAACACATTGTGCTTCATTAATGAAATTATACTTTATTTCGTTATACTTACAAGTCATTTAGAAAATAAAAAAACGGGCATAAAGAGAAAAACCCAGATATATATTATTAAAACTGATAATATTTAATTTGCTTAATCCACTCTATCAGGTAATTCGCAGATGAGGGATGTTTTTTCACCAACAAAATTTCGTCTCCTGATTTGAATAAAGCCCACTTTTGTTCACCTAAATGAGCTTTCCTCACTGAACCGTTTGGTAGCTACCCTCCTCTGTATATTCTTTCGCCGGTTTTGGGTTTTTCAGTTCAGTTTCAGAAAAAATATCAGATAATATGTCTGATAATATCTTGAAACTTTCTTGGTGACTTTTTCCATCTTCGCACATAAACAATATCTCTGGTATTTCTCTAACCATTATTCCGACAGCCGCTTTCTCTCCTTCTTCTCCTATCTTCAAATATTTCAACTTTTTCATTTTCAATCTCCTGCTTTTATTATCAAACAACAATCAAAAAAAGCAAGATGTGGCCTCGACGGGATTCGAACCCGTGTGACATGGTTGAGAACCATGTATCCTGAACCGCTAGATGACGAGGCCGAATCACAATTTATTATTTCTTATCATAATCCTAATAATTTGTCTATCGGCTTTCTAATGCTTCAATTATTTTTTGCATCTGCATTTCTTTTGAGCCGTCTACTAAAACCAAGTCTCCTTTCTTAATTTTCTCTCGCAAAGACTGAATTGCTTTCTCTACTGTGTCAAACTGAAAAATTTTTTCTTGAGACATTCCTTTCTCAAACGCACCACTGGCAATAAATTTTGCTCTTGGCCCAATTGTAAACAACAAATCAGCGGACTCAACTACCTTCTCTCCTATTGTCTCATGGGCTTCAATTGTATATTTTCCAATTCCTATTACATCTCCAAGAACCGCTATTTTTTTTCCTGTTTTAAAATCAGAAAAGTTCTCTGTTCTTAATTCTTTCAATATATCCAAAGCCTCTATCATAGAAAAAGCAGTAGCCGATTCTGAATCATCCAATATCCAAGTATTATCTATCCCTTTAATCATCCTCATCTTTCCAGGCAAACTTTTATATTCTTTTAATCCTTCGGAAATTTTTACTAGATTTATTTTCAAAATTTCTCCCACTACAGACGCTGCTAGGGCTGAATAAATTTGCTCTTTGCCGAAAATTCCATTTAGCCAAACAGGCACTGTATTACCTCTATGATTTATCTTAAAATTCGTACCCCCATTTAGTTTTACATCTGTTGCCCGAAAATCTGCATTATCCTGAAAACCAAAAGTAAATGTCCAGGCTGAGGTTTTGCTCTTTATATCTCTTACTGTTTCATCATCAAAATTTAGGACTAAATATCCAAAAGGGGGCATAACTCCGGCAAGTTTAATTATTGGAATTGCCTTATTTAAATCCGAAGCAAAGAAATCGTGATCAGGAGGAATATCTCCAAGAGCAGTAACAATTAAGATAGGATTTCTGGTCTTTTTAATCAATTTCTCTGCTTCCGTTAGTTCTTGTGCCTCAAAAACCAAAACTTCAACGCCCGCAGAACTAAGAATTGATGGTTTTTCTTTTATCTTTTTTGTCCTAAGATATTTTCTCAATACCCTAAAAATTGCCTCGCTTGTGGTAGCTTTATTCTCGCCAACAACTATTATTGCCCAAGACTTCTTTAAAAATGGAATATTTTTTGATAAATTTAGCATAAATGTTGTTTATTCCTCATAATCAGGGGGGATTTGATAATAATCAATGATATACTCAGCCATTTCCTTGAATAAAGGAGCAGCAGAATATTCAGCAGTTCTGGTTTTCGGATTATCTAATTTTACTAAAATCAAAAATTTAGGATCAAACGCTGGCGCAAAACCAATAAATGTTTGAATTGTTTTATCAGAATAACCTGATTTATTTATTCCCAAAGATGACCAAGGTACCTGAGCTGTTCCTGTCTTACCAGCAACATAATAACCAGGAACTCTGGCTCTTTTCCCAAATCCGTTCTCGACTACACTTACTAGCATAGCTGTTATTTGAGAAGCAGTTTTTTGAGAAATGACATGAGGGTTCTGAATTTCTGGTTTAATTTCTGTTTCTGTTCCGTTAGAATTTATAACTTTTTTAACAAAATGAGGTTTTAATAATTTCCCGCCAGTAGCAAATACCCCAAAAGCCCTTACAAGCTGAATCGGAGTCATCTCAACTCCTTGTCCAAAGGAAGCAGTAACAAAGTTAATTTCGTATCCTTTCTTTAATTCTTCGTTTTGAGAAGCAACTTCCCCTTGAAGATCTACACCGGTTTTATCAAAAATGCCAAATTTTTTTATGTAATTAAGGAAAGTTTGATGAGAAATTTGTTGCTGAGCAAATACCGCTCCTGTATTTATTGATTTCTCGAGCACTTCGGTCATAGTACATTCTCCATAAGAACGCTTATTATAATTATAAACCCTAATTCCTCCTACTTTCACAAATCCTTCGTCTACATAAGTAGTTTGAGGTGTTATTTTCCCCTCTTCCATTGCTGAGGCTAAAGTAATGGGTTTAAACACCGAGCCAGGCTCAAAGAACTTCTGAGAAAACGGATTTACAAAAACCGAAAGTTCATAATCAGAATATCTGTTTGGATTAAAACCAGGAACGGAAGCAGCAGCAAGAATTTCTCCATTTTGAGGATTGTAAACTATAATTTGGCCGTTTTCGAACTCTAAATTTTCTCTTGCTTTTTTTAGTAAATCTTGTGCCTGAAACTGAATATTGGAATCTATTGTCAATACTAAACTGGATCCTTCCTCAGGCAGAAGAGATTCTTTTGGATCAAAAAAGATTATTTTTCCTCTTGCGCTTTTTTCCCCTGATATAACTCCTTCCTCTCCTCTTAATTGGTCTTCCCAAAAACCTTCAAGTCCATATTGACCAACTCCCTCTCCTCCCACAAATCCCAATACATATGAAGCTAATTCTTCATGAGGGTAATACCGATGAATCTCTGTCTCTAAATAAACTCCTTTCTGGTTAAGTTTCTTAATCTTTTCAATTTCTTGGTCGTTTAATTCCTTTTTTATCACCACAAAAGGTTCATCTGTCTTTTCAATTTTTTTCATAACTTCATCCTTTTCTAAATCAAGAATATTGGATAAATCAGTAACTGTTTTCTCCTTGTCTTTAATTTTGTCAGGAATAACAAAAACAAATTTTGTCTCTTTATTAGTGGCTAAAATATAAAAATTACCATCTTTGTCTTGAGCGAAAATTTCTCCCCTGTCTGGTTCAACGGACCGCAATAATTTATGCTGCCCTTTAGCCAATGCTTGATAAAAATTATGTTTAAGGATTTGGATATAAACCAAGCGACCAATAATAGTCGCTCCGAAAATAATCACCAAAAATAAAACTATGTTAATACGTCTAGCGCCCATAATAATTCACTAAAATCTTTATTTAGCAGCCACCGATCCTTCCATAACTCTGATGTAATCTATTTTGGTAATTTTTTCAAAACCTGTTTTCTCTAATCGATTTTCAAATCCTCTAAGAGAATTTTTTTGAGAAAATACTATTTCTAAATTTTTGTTTTGATCAGAAAGATTCTTTACTTCTTTCTCGTATTTATCGATTAAAAAAGAGGATTTTACTATTAAACTTGATTGAAAAATATGCAAACAAATGAGAAAAATTAATAAAGAAAAAATAGTAATTGAAAATAAATTAGAACGATTTAAGATGTTGGAGTGATTTTTTGCGAATCTCTTTTTCATATTTTTATTTTATTTTTTTGGCTGCTCGTAATTTTGCCGACCGACAACGAGGATTTATTTTTATTTCATCAGATTTTGGAATCTTGGGTTTTTTGGTAAGTATTTTAAGTGACCCCTCCTTAGCCTGATTTTTTAAAAACTGTTTCACAATACGATCTTCCAAAGAATGAAATGAAATTACTACTAATCTTCCGCCGGGTTGCAGAACTTGAGGAACTTGAAACAGGGCTTTTCTAAGGTTCTCTAACTCGCTATTGACTGCAATTCTTAACGCCTGAAATGTTCTAGTGGCAAAGTGAATTCTTCTGTGATGATACCAATAAGGAGTCGCTCTTCTTATTATTTCTACCAACTGACTGGTGTTTTCTATCGGCTGTTTTTTCCTTTCTTCCTCTATTTTTTTGGCAATTCTTCCAGCAAATTTTTCCTCCCCGTATTTTTTAATGATCTCTGCTATTTTTTGGGAAGAAAATTTATTTACAATTTCTTGAGCTGTCAGCGGATTGTCTTTCGGATTATATCTCATATCGAGCTTTTGGTTCTTCTGAAAAGAGAATCCTCTTTTACTCTCCTCAACATGCCAACTCAGAAATCCAAGGTCAAACAAGATACCGTTCGCCTGGAACTTATACTCTTCTGCAATCTCTCCTAAGTCAGCGAAGTTTTTACACACAACAATAAATCTGTTCTCAATTCCAAGTCTTTTGATTTTTTCTTTCAGCCGATTGACTACTTGCGGATCCCAGTCAATCCCAAGCACTTTTCCAAAAGGAGCCGTCCTTTTTATAATTTCCAAAGAATGACCACCTTCACCTACTGTTGCGTCAATAAAATTCTTATTGGGTTCTGCATCGAGATACTTTATAACTTCTTTTTGAAGAACAGGAATGTGCATTTTAAACCCCTAATTCTTTAAGACGTTCGGCTATGTCTCCTACTACATTTTCTGTTTTCTTCTTGTATTCCTGCCACTTCTTCTCATCCCAAATTTCCAGACGATTAAAAAGTCCGATCACCACTACATTTTTTTTCAAGGAAGCATAATTTTTTAGATAATCAGGAATTAAAATTCGTCCCAGATTATCCAAGTTTACATCCATTGCTCCCGCCAGCATTATCCTTGCGAAACGACGAGCATCAATTTGGCTTGACGGCAACGATCCTAACTTCTTCGCTAGAATCCCCCATTCTTTTGTAGGATAGATAACTAAGCAATTATCAATACCGCGAGTTATTACTGCTCTTTTGCCAAGGTCTTTTCTAAACTTTGACGGAATAGCTAGGCGTTTTTTTGAATCAATAGTATGTGAGAATTCTCCTATAAACATAATTTAGTTTTCCACAAATCTGGGACGTTTTCCCACATTTATCCACAATTATCCTTTACAATTACAAAATATCCCACTTTGATGTTTATGTCAACACCAAAAACAAGCACAATTGTCCACAAATTATCCCCAACTCAAAACAGCCGCTAAAAGCGGCTGTTTTGAGAAACTAACCTACCCAGAATTACTGAATAGGCATATTTGCTCCGGGAATTTCTCCTTGAAAACCTTGCTGCATCATCATATCAAGAAAGATTTTTCTTACGACATTCTGCATTACTTCTTTTATAGTCAAGAACTCATTGGGAGTCTGTATATTTTCAACTTTGTTAAAATTAGAAAGATCTATCTTTACCGAGATCAAAGCAGTTCCCTGAAGAAACTTTTCCATTGCCTGAATATCTTCCTCTCCAACCTCTTCCCCTTTCCTTGAAGCAATTTCTTGAGTGTATTCCAATAATGCCTCCTTGAGTTTTTTCAAATCAACTTCCTTATTAGACTCAGCCCGATAGAGATATTTATCTTTTTGACCTATCCATAATTCATATCTTATGTCTCCTACTTTCTCAAAAAACTTATCTATAAGTAAAGGAAAATCCATCTCTTCCACAGCTTTCTTTGCTTCTTCAGAAGATATTCCTTCTTCCATTAATGACGAAGAAGAATAATTCATTACTGTTCTAAGAAACTCAGGAATCAAACTTTTTAGACCTTCTTTATCTATAACCAAACGATAATGATAAACTTTTACATTACCTATTTTTTCATCAGGGAGTTCTTTGTCAACATAATAAAGTTTTTTGTTTTCCAAAAGTTGAGTAAGTTTATCTTGCAATTCTTTCTGTTGAGACCCTGATAAGCTTCCCAATTCTTGTTCTGAATAAGAGACACCCATTTCTTCATAAAGCTCCTTTATACTTTCCTTGTCCACCTTTATCCATTTTCCTTGAATTTCATCTTTTATGGAACCAAAAACCGAAGAAAATAAGGCCGCTTCTTGTTGAGATTCTGGAAAGAGAGAAAGTAAGGCAGATAAATCAGGTATTGTTTTTACTTTTAGGTAAGAATCTTCTCCGACGTTTATTGTCTCTAACGAAATAGGATAATCACTTCCCTTAAAAGAAAGTGTAATGTCAATATTTGAATGTTCTTTTAAATTTTCTTTATCTTTTTGATCAATGTCTGAACCAGCTTTTACTACCAAAGAATCTCCCCTCTCTTTTATTTGGGCGCTTATCAAATAGTCACTATGAACGCTATCAAGGGTCTGCATTTTTTCAATCATTTCTGATATTACCTCTTCGGGCGCCGGTCTAAAAGGATTCCATACCGGGTTCCACGTTTGAGTGTAAAGAGAGCCCAATACTACTCCAACAACTACAATTACCGCTCCAATGCCAACAACTATTTTTTTCATAATTTTTCTAATTTTAAAGTTAGTAATGCCGACCTTTTTATTTATGGATTTATTATTAATCTAAAGTCTTTGGGATCAATTGCTATCCTATCTCCCCTCTTTATATCATCTCTCAGAAGGGCCTCCGCCAAAACATTTTCTACTTTATCTTGAATTACCCTTCTCATTTCCCGAGCGCCGAAGGTAGGATCGTAACCCAATTCTACAATTTTTTCTTTTAATTCAGGGGTAATAATAAATTCAATGTCTTTCTTTAAAAGATTTTTTCTTGATTTTGCAAGCAAAAGTTCCGCTATCATTAAGAGATTTTCTTTGCTTAATGGAGTGAAAACTACCACAGCATCAAATCTATTAACAAGTTCTGGCCGGAAAATCCCTTTCTTGAAAATAAATTCCAAAAGTCTATCTTTTATTTCCGAAAATGCAATATTTTGCTGAATGGCTTCCAGAATAATAAGATAACCTGCGTTCGATGTAGCAATGACTATAGTATTTTGGAAACTTACTTTTCTGCCCAAACCGTCTGTTAAATGTCCTTCATCTAAAACTTGCAAAAAAAGGTTCAAGATATTTGGATGAGCTTTCTCAAATTCATCTAAAAGAACAAGAGAAAAAGGATCCTCTCTTACTTTTGTAGTTAAAAGGCCTTCTTGGCCCGGCGAGCCAATTAAACGAGGAATATCTTCAACAGATTGAAACTCTGACATATCCAGCCTAATTAGTTTCTCCTCGGAACCAAAGTAAATTTCTGATAGTGCTTTTGCTGTTTCTGTTTTTCCTACTCCAGTTGGTCCAAGAAACAAAAAGGTTCCCATTGGACCTTTCCTTGCGGTAATTTCCACTCTTGCTCTCCTCAAGGCTTCACTTATCTCTTTTACTGCCTCTTCTTGATTTATAATTCTCTTGTGAATTAACTCTTCTAAGTTTAGGAGTTTTTCTTTTTCTTTTGTTTTTATCTCTCCCACAGGAATTTCTGTTTTGTCAGTGAAAACTTTTGCTACATGCTTGGGAAGAACAACTTTTTCTTTAAGAGAAGAGGTATATATCATAATTTCATCAAGCATATCAATTGCTTTTTTGGGAAAAGGAATATCCTGAATATACTTTGCACAAAAAGCAATAGTATCACGGATAGCTTGATAAGAAACAAACAATTTGTACTTTTTCTCGAACGAAAATATCATTCTTTCTAATATCATCAAGGTTTCTGCTTCTGACATTTCCGACACCTCAACTTTTTCAAAAAGAGACAAAATTGAAGGATTTTGTTCTATATATTTGTGAAGGCCAGCATATGTAGTAATAGCAATAATTTGAAACTGAGGTAAGTGAAGATATTTAGAAATTACACCCGATATATCTATTGTTCCTGCGCGAGCAACCCCTCCTAAATAATTGTGAAACTCATCTATAACCAAAACTACATTTCCTGCTTGGATTACTTCTTGAAAAATTTTATCTAATAAAAATTCTGCTTCTTCTAAATCTTGGGCTTGAGCAGCCACAGACGATATGTCTAGTTCTACTATTCTTTTGTAATTAACTTCGTCACGAAGTTCTCCCAAAACGCTTTTTTCTGCCAAAGCAAAAGTCATTGTTTTTCTGCCCATCCCGGGTTCTCCCACAATCAAGACATTATTTATTTCACTCCGGGATAAAATCCTCTCCATTTGGGCAAGTTCTTTTTTGTGTCCTATTATCTCAGGAAATCCTCTTAGTTTGGCTACTTCAGATAAATCAACAGAGAATTTATCTAAAGTAACTGTATAACCAGCGGCCCAATCTTTAGCAATGCTTCCTTTCCTAATAAGGTTTTCCCAATCCCAAAATTTCTTTTGTTTGGCTACTTCTTTTTTAACAGATTCCAACCACCAAGTTAAATTTTCTACATCTTTTTGTTTTATGCCTGCATCAATTAATATTTTTTTCAAAAATGGGTTTTCTTTAACTAAAGCAGTCATTATATCTTCTATAGTAATCCTTTTATGAGACTTTCTGCCGGCGACGCGCAAAGCCTCAAAAATCGTATTTTGAAAATCTTGAGAATATATTCCCTCAAATTTTGACTTTTCTAACTTCTTTAAATAATCCTTGAATAACTTTTTTATTTCATCTTTTGGGAGAAGAAGACGAGAAAAAACAAAGTTCAACTCAGAACTATTTTTTATAAGGAAATAAGCCAAAATAAAGGAATTTACTTCGCGAACCTTTCTTACTTTAGCAAATTTAATAGCCTGCCAAACAACTAATCCTGTTTGATAATCTAAAAAATCAGCAAGGTTAAACTGAGCGGGGGAACGCATTACTTCATCAATACTATATCTTAATTTCGGCTGTTTTAGTTTTAGTTCGAAGAAAAGTTCCTTTATCCAACCAGCAACAAAAAGACCGAAAAACAAAACCGAAAATACCCAATTTAGTTCGAGAGTATTTTCTGAAAACCTGCCGCTAATCTTGCCATAAATAAAAAGGACAACAAAAATTAGAAATACCACAAAAATAATTCTCGTGCCTACTTTAATTAACCGAAAACTTCTATGCCACTTTACTGCCTGATAAATTCCTGATTTTTTGAGATTAAAATTAAACATATTAGGCAATTAATTTCACACCGATAGCCATTACTATAATTAAAACTAAGGGCCAAATAAACCACAAAATCAATCCAACAATTCCTCCAATTAAAAGAAGGATTTCTAATACCAAACCAATAATTATTAAGAATATTCTTAAAATTGCACCAAGACCTCGAGAGATAGCGTTGGAAACGAATGCTTCAAGGTATCTTCTAAAATCAAAACCGCGGCCATATGACCAGCGGTATCTCCTCCAAGGAGAAAAAAGAGTCCTCAAAAGTAAAGGGATCGAGAAATATTCTAAATTAAATTTAAGCAGATTTTTCCATCCCCTAATAATAGCCCTTGGCTGTTCGAAAAAATACCACTCAATAAATTTGTGAAATATAATCTTTCGTTCAAACGCTTGCTCCATTTTTTTATTATAACACACAAGATTCCCCCAAAAAAGATTCTAAATCTGCTTTTCTTTTTTTGTCACAGAAACTCTGCCGCCTTGCCATTGCCCTCGATAAAGATTTGATTTGCCTTTCACTTCAAAAAACATAATATGAATAACTCTTGCTCCCATTTCTAATTCAAAATCCTTATTTCTAAAATTATAGATTCCCATTGTAAGTCCTCCTTTATATCCTGGCGGCACCTGACCTCCAAATATATAAACTCCTGAACGAAATAATGTAGAACGAGGCGTAGAAATAGCCAAAATGTTTTCAGGCAAATTTACACTTTCAATTGTTTTTAGTAGATAATAAACACCTCCTTTTAAAACAATTTTTTTTGTCTTTTTGGGGATATATTTTGCTATTAATTCTGCCTGCGGAGTTTTCCTTTCCTCAATTCCTAAAAAACCTTTCCCTTTTATTTTATAAATCTCCCCTACCCTTAAATCAAAACCCGCTCCTTCGGGATTTTTTAGTTCTCTTTTTGAAAGATTTTCAACAAGTTTTTTTTGTTTTACCAATTTTAATAGTTTATCTGTTCCAAGCACCATATATTTTTATCCAATTTTTGAGTTATTTTTTCGTTTAGATGCTAAATAAACATTTGTCAAAAGCAAAGCCACAGTTAAAGGTCCTAAACCTCCCGGGACAGGGGTTAAAAAAGAAGCTTTCTCCTGCATACCTTCTTTGTCTACATCTCCTACTATTTTCCCATTAACTATTCTTATACCTGCGTCAATTAAAGCAGCATTTTTCTTTATCATATCTGCTTTAATGAAACGAGGAAGTCCTTTTACCGAAATTATTATATCGGCTGATTTTAATTTAGAAAACTTATTTTTATTTTTTAATAAATATTCGATTTTTATTCCTTTTCTTTCAAAGAAAACCTTTATGGTTTTTCCAAAAATATCAGAATTTACCAAAGCAATAATTTTTTTATCCTCTAAACCAGAGATATGCTTGAGAACAGTAAAAATCGCCCAAGGCAAAACAGGAAAAAAATAAGGTTTGCTCTTCTTAAGCAATTCTCTATTCTTTTGGCAAAATCCGTCAACGTCTTTTTTAGGATTAATTGCATTTATAATTCTGGAAGTATCAAATTTTTCTGGCAGAGGCAACTGAACAATAATGCCGTCTATTGAAGAATTATTATTGAATTCCTTTATTTTTGCAATAACTTTTTTTTCTCCAATATTTTTTCTAAATTTGGAGATAATAACTTTGATACCTACTTTCTTTGCTGCTATTTTCTTGTTTCTAATATAAATCAGCGATTCTGGATTTCTGCCAACAAGCAAAACAGCCAGAGAAGGAGAAAGTTTCTCTTTCTTTATTCTACTCTTCAATTGGACAAGAATTCTTTGAGCCTCTTTTTTACCATCGAAGATTCTCATAAATCGGGAACTTCCTTGAAATTTCCTTAACCTTCTTTTTAATCTTTTGTTTTTTAGTTGTTGATTTTATATTCTTTATCAGAACACAAACTAAATAAGCCACCTCCTGACAATCCTTTTCTTTGAGTCCCCTCGTAGTAATAGCAGGGGTACCCATTCTGATACCCGAAGGATTAAAAGCGCTTCTTTTATCAAAAGGAATTTTGTTTCTGTTTACAAAAATACCAACTTTCTCGAGTTCTTTCTGAATAGAAAGAGAAGAAAGTCCGGTAGGAGAAATATCTATCATAAAAAGATGATTATCTGTGCCGTTACTTATTATCCTAAACCCCTCTTTTTTGAATATATCAACCATTGCTTTAGAATTTTTAATAATTTGCTTCTGATATCTAATAAAACTTGGTTGCGCCGCTTCTTTGAAACAAACTGCTTTTGCTGCTATCACATGCTCAAGCGGTCCTCCTTGAATACCTGGAAAAACAGCACGGTCAATCTTTTGAGCCAAGTTTGTACCCTCAATTCTATCTTTTTTCTTTGAGAGAATTAAACCTCCACGAGGCCCTCTTAATGTTTTATGTGTTGTTGTAGTAACAACATCAGCAAAAGGAAACGGATGAGGATGAATACCAGCAATAACTAAACCAGCAATATGAGCAATGTCGGCCATCAAGTAAGCACCGACTTTATCTGCTACCATTCTAAATTTTCTGAAATCAAGCTTCCTTGAATAAGAAGTAGTTGAGGCAATAATAAGTTTCGGTTTGTATTTCAGAGCTTTTTTTTCTACTTCTTCAAAATCAATTTTTTCGCTTCTCTTATTAACTCCGTAGTGAAAGAAGTTATAAAATCTTCCCGAAAAGTTTATTTTGGCACCGTGACTTAAATGACCCCCTGCTGATAAATCAAAAGCAAGTACCCTATCCCCTGGTTTCAGGAGAGCAAAATAAACTGCTTCGTTTGCTTGCGAACCGGAATGAGGCTGGACATTGGCATGTTGAGCCTTAAATATCTTTTTTGCCCGCTGAATTGCCAAGTTCTCAATTTTATCAATAAACTTATTGCCTGAGTAATATCTTTTTTGCGGATATCCTTCTGAGTATTTGTTGCTTAACGGCGTAGCCATAGCAGAAAGAACCGCCACCGAAGCATAATTCTCCGACGGTATCAAGACCAGTCCATCTTTTTGACGAGAAATTTCTTCTCTAATAAGTTTATATATTACAGAGTCTTCTTTTCTAAGAAACATTCTAATTAATTGATTTATGAATTTTTTGAAATTTATTCTCTAAATCCTCTTTCATTTCTTGATGGAATTTCTCATCGTAATCTTTTACTAAAGTTCTAATCTTGCCGCAGAAATGCTGTTCGGGACAAAAACCCATTATATGGCATTTAGGAACAATGGAATCAGCAAGCCACTTATATCCTTTTCTGGTAAGCAGTTTTTTTATTGCTTTGACTTCTCCTAAAGTGTTTCTTCTCATCTCTTCCTCTGCTGTCTGACATAAACGCAAAGGATAATACCCTGCCAAAAGATTATATAAATTATATTCTTGCACAATATCGATTTTGGTCGCTCTGGGAATTAAAAATATTGCATCTCTTGGAGCTATATTTTCCTTAATTAATTTATTGTAACTCTCAAAAGCAAAAAGAGCGACCAATAAATAATTTCGCAGAAACTCATCGTTGTTTTTAACCAACGGCGGGATTGAAAAAACTCTCTCAATTTCTTCGACTAACTCTTTATTAATCTTGCCTTTTTTGATTTGGGATCTGAATCTTGAAAATACCTTTGAAGTTCTTTGAACGGAGTAATAAATTGATTCAACGACCTGAGGACAAGTCCGATGTCTTTTTTTCTCTCCCCAGACACGCCACGGCACCGAGGAGAATACTTTGATATTGAAAGACGAATTATAATCTCTTATGATTTTCCTTCTTGTCAAAAGCAAATCATACCATCTTTTCTTTATCTCCTTTTTGTTTTTAGAAATTTTCTTAATTTCTTTTTGGAGAGAAAGAATTTCTTTTTTTAAACCATTTGTTAAAGAAACATCTAAAGAAACGATTTTAAATCCCTTATTTGAACCAGCGCTAACTTCACGCACCAAATTGGAATTTTTCGGGTCTTTGAATATATTTGGATAAAAATATGTATTTCTTGGAGCAATTAAACGAGTGTTATATAACAAATCTGCCTTAAATTTCTTGAGCGATTTTTCTATTTTTTTAATCAAAATACCCGCTTCTTCTGGCATCCAATCCTTTTCTATTTGATATTCTCTTTTTAGAGAAATAAATGATTCAAGGGGCAATTGAATAATTCCTGTCCCGTATATTCCATATTGAAGAATTTTGGAAGCGACATCTTTTCCAATACCTTTCTTGCACAAATACCGATAAAAATTAATTGTTTTTTCTGAGCAAGATTGATAAATACCAAATGCTTTTTTGTTTCTAAGAATTTTTTTAGGATAAACTATATCTTTTGGAGTAGTGTCTGTTCTTCGTCCCGAGCTTACCAAAAAAGAACCAAAATACATACCAGTTAGAAGCGAATCAAGAAATTTACTTCCTTCATATAAAAAACAAATCACAGGAGTAGTAGAAAGAGAGGCATGACCTCGAAGAGACGATTTCCTTAAAATCTTTTTTATTTTTTCTTCAACTTTTTCTCCTTTTTTTAGGCTTTCTTTTATCAATCTCTCAACTGATTTTCCCTTAAAAGTAAGCAACGCCGAAAAAGCAACAATTTCTTGAGAACTAAAAAAACCTATTTTCTTCTTCAAAATAGGCAGTATTCCTAAAAATTTTATTTTTAAGTTGTCTCCAGTAATCATTTTATAAATTGTTTATTTAAACAACTTAGTAAAATATAAAAAGAATCCCTTAGTATGATTCTTCGTTTATTCGACTTGCCCTGGCGGTTCTCTGACCTGCGTATTTATGATCTTTTTGTTTTAGATAAGGAGTTTGAGCAGGAGAGGAAAGGGTTTCAAACGTCATCGCGCAAACTCTTATGCCCGGATACAGAGCAATAGGAATAACGCCTAAGTTACCTATCTCCATTATGGCTTTGCCTTTCCATCCCGGATCAAATCTTGCTGCTGTAGAATGAACTACCAGCCCCAATCTTCCCAAAGAACTCCGGCCGTCTAAACGGCCCATAATATCTGAGGGAAGAATAATTTCTTCCTCGGTAACTGCTATTACAAAATCACGTGGACGCAAAATAAGAGGTCTCCTTGAAGAAATTTTTATAACTCTCATCATTTTCTCAATAGGAGTTTTGCAGTTTTTTAAGTCAATAAACGGATGTTCGGTATGTTTGAAGACCTTAAACACTTTACCTAAATGAAGATCTAAAGAACATGGCCCCAATTGTTTTTTAAAATTGGGCTTAGGAATAATTTTTATCTTTCCTTCTTTTATATATTTCTTAATATCCTTATCTGATAAAATCATAGTTAATTTATTTTATCTCAATTCCCATATTCTTTGCTGTTCCTTCAATGATTTTCATTGCTTTTTCAACATCATCGGTGTTTAAATCTTCCATTTTTTGCTGAGCAATCTGCCTCAATTGCTCTCTGGTAAGGGAAGCTATTTTTTTCTTATTTGGTTCTCCTGAACCTTTCTCAATGCCTGCCGCTTTTTTAAGCAATTCAGAAGCAGGAGGTTGCTTTAGTTTAAAATCATAGCTTTTGTCTTCGTAGATTTTAATCTCAACGGGAATAATCCATCCTTTTTTGTCTTGAGTTTCATCATTAAACCTTTTGCAAAACTCAGAAATATTTATCCCATGCTGGGCTAAAGTCGGACCTATAGGAGGAGCCGGGGTTGCCTGTCCTGCTGGAATTTGAAGTTTTACTATAGCTTGGATTTTTTTTGGCATAATTTTATATCTTACTAAACTTTTTTAATCTGCAGAGAATCAAGTTCAACAGGGGTGTCTCTGCCAAACATATTTACAAGCACTTTTATTTTTCCTCTTTCAGTATCAACTTCTGACACTTTACCGTCAAGATCTTTGAAGGGACCGTCTACAATCTTTACCAAATCTCCTTTCTTGAATTCAATTTTGTATTTTGGCTCTTTGACTCCCATCCGTTTTTTTAAATTCTCTATTTCTTCCAATTTTACGGGAATAGGAGTAGTTCCTGCTCCAATAAATCCTGTAACTCGAGGTGTGTTTCTTACCACATACCAAGAATCATCAGTTACAATCATCTCCACTAAAATATATCCGGGATAAATTTTTTCTTCCACTACTCTTCTTTTTCCATTTTTTATTTTTATCTTTTTTTCCTTTGGAACCAAAACATTAAAAATTTTGTCTTCCATTCCCAAATTTTCAATGCGCTGCTTCAGATTTTTAGCAACCGCATCTTCGTATCCAGAGTAAGTATGAATAACATACCATCTTCTTTCTTTGGGGAGTTTTTGTCTTGGCATAATTGATAACTTAGTGAAGAATAAATATATTCAAGAGACGAGAAAATATAAAATCAAGCCCACCAAGAAATGCAGCAACAGCAGCAGAAACCCCTATCACAATTAAGGTATATTTAATAGTTTCTTCTTTCGTTGGCCAGTTTACTTTTTTAATTTCAAGATAGACTTCTTTGAAAAAAGGACCTATTCTTGAAAATATATTTTTGATATTCATATTTATATTTATTTCCTATCTAAAAAGCCCCTCACGGGCTCCACTATAGATATTATCAAAATGAAGCACCTGTGTCAAACTTTATATAGAAACTTGAAAGTTTTCCAAAATCCTCACTTCTTTCTTTTCAACTCTTTTTATTTTACCATTTCTTACTTTGATTTCCAACAAGAGACCCTTCATTGTATCTTGCGAAAAAGTCTGGTCAAAAACAAAATTGCCTAAACTATAAGCAATCCAGCCATCCTTATATTTTTCTACTTTTTGTATGACATGGGGGTGATGTCCTATAACTATATCGGCTCCTGCTTCAATACAAGTGCGGGCAAAAACTTTCTGAAAATAAGTGGGCTGATGACTATATTCTTCTCCAGAATGCAAAGAAATTATTAGAACATCTACTTTGTCTTTAACATTTGCAATCTCTTTTTTTATTTTGACCAAATCACTTAAATCAAGCCAAGCCAAGCCAGAGTCATTTTCTTTTGCTTGCCAATTTTTAGGGCCGAGGTTTGCATAAGCAAGAATTCCAATTTTTGTTCCGTCTATATTTATTATCTTCGGAGAGAAAGCCTCTTTTTTATTATAACCTGCGCCAACATATTCAATCCCGTTATCCTTTAAATTCTTCATTGTATCTTCTAAAGCAATTCTTCCGTAATCAAACATATGATTGTTTGCCAAAGATAAAACATCAAACCCGGCGTATTGCAATCCTTCTACTGCTTTCGGATCCATACGAAAGGAATAAATACTCCCTATTTTTTTACCTTTATCAGAAATAGGACCTTCAAGATTTCCAAACAAAATATCTGCTTTATTTAAATCATCAGCAATTTTAAAAAAGGGAAACCGAAAATCTCCATTGCCTTTTTTCTCTATCATATACTCTACTCCCCGGTCTAGCATAATATCGCCTACAGCAAAAATAGTAATTTCAGAAGTTCTTGATTTCTTCAATAAGTTCACCAAATGCCGATAGGAAGCCGCTAAATTACTCTCGTTTTCTAAAACAGGATTCTCTAAGTAAAAAAACAAAGCAGAAAAGAGAAAAATAAACCAAATGGAAATTATAAATATTAAAAATTTTTTCATCTATTTATGGGTTCAAAAATTTTATAAAACAGCTCGCTTGAAGCAAGCCGCTTTTTTAGAAAATAAAAAGACTGCCAACAAAACCTAAATATCCAAGTTCTTTACGGTTTTTGCATGCGTCTGAATAAATCTTTTTCGGGGAAGAACTTCTTTTCCCATTAGAGTATCAAAAATACGATCAGCCTCTTTGGCATCCTCAATAGTTACCTTAAGCAGGGTTCTGTTTTTTGGATTCATTGTAGTTTCCCAAAGTTGATCAGGATTCATCTCACCCAGGCCTTTATACCTTTGAATACTCGGGTTTAATCCCTGTTTTTTCATATCTTCAAGGATTTCGGCTTTGTCAGCGTCAGTGTAAGCATATTCTATTCTTTTCCCTGCTTGAATCCGATACAAAGGCGGCTGAGCAATATAGAGATACCCTTTCTCAATAATGGGCTGGAAGTAGCGAAAGAACAAGGTCAGAAGCAGAGTTCGAATATGAGCGCCGTCAGTATTATGCAAAAGAACACCTCCTGGACCAGCAATAAAATTCTGGTCACCATAAACTGAGAAATCGTAAACAAATTTATCAGCACTCTTGATTTTTTTCACCTCTTTTACTTTTAAGGCAACGAAATCCTCGGAGAAAGGATAAATATGTTTCCCAACTATTTTTTTGTAATTGACCTGATTTAGATATCTCTTTAATTTACAGGCATCTTTATGATTTTGCCAAATGTGTTTTGTTTTCAGGAGATAATCTACCGTAGAAATTGACAAATCATAAGATTTGAAATTAGACCTAATAATCTTTCCGTCTTTTCTTAAATGTTTCCTTCCCTGGCTAATGCTAAACGCCGGAAATATTCCCCACTGTCTAAAAATAGTAAGAATGCCTTGAATAAGTTTTTGGGAAGAAAGACGCCAGCCATAAATTGCTTTACTTGACTTATCTTTGGGCCAAACAACAATAAATCCATCACTATGAAGGAGGCCTTCCAGTAACGCTTCTTGAATCTCTTTTTTCGTGTTAAAGAATATATCTGGGATAAATTTCTCGTTGCATCGCTTTCCCAAAAGTCCAAGTTTGATTAAGAGGAGCTTAAATGAAAAAGAATGAAAATGAAGCAAAATATTATTTGCTTGCCGATACTCCACAATAGGTTCTGCCTCAAATCTTTCTCTAATAATTCGAGAAAGATTCTTAATATACACGTCTTCCTTCTTTTTATTTATAGAAACCGAGAATCTATTAGGACTCCCTTTCTCAGGAGTAGCACAGCCATCGCCCAAGAAAAAGCCAATCAAATAAGCTAAATCTTTGTCCAATTTAAATTCTGTTTTAATCTTTCGGGTATGATTGTGAAGATAAAACTCGGCATTTTCAGGAAAACTGCTTTTCTGCCATTCTTTTATTGGAATATAAACATCAAAATCAAGAGTATTTTTATCTATATTAAGCAAATTCAGATAACCCTTAAACTGATGAAATCTCGGCATTACATTATCAGTTTTCTGCTCCCATTGCTGAATAATTTTATCATAAATTCCAATTGATTTTCCCATTGTTCGCCGAGACACTCCGGCTAATTCTCTTTTTTTCTGAAGCATGCTCCAAGAAGATAAATTTAACCCGCACCAACTCGTTGCTGGGATTTGTTCTATAGAATCCCGGGAAATTTTCACGGAGACGTTCTCGAAATCTGAAGTCAGAATGGTTTCTTTTAAATCTATAACATAATCTTTATCTTGGCGTGGGAGAGATTGTGGGAAAATCAGCAAATCTCCTTTTTTTATCTTATCTCCTTTCTTAGTTATAACCTTTCCGTCCTCAAACACATAAACGCTATGACAAGAAGTCACTTTGATCGGGTATCCACAATAAGTCTTAATCTCGTATAGAGGAGTTCGTAAGGGATGTTTTATTGTTTGATAAATCTCTTTTAATTCTCTCTTCCTGCTTCGTGGATTATAAGTTAAAACTTTGTATCTTGTGGTGTCGTCACATTCCTCGATGAATTCTTTAACCTCTGTGAGAAAGAATTCTTGTTTTTTCTTATCATAAAGAAATATCGGAGTATCGCCGGTTACAGAGTCAGCATCAGTCATAATGATTATGCGATGGTATCTTAATTTGTTTAAGTCAAAATCTTCAGCAACAGCAGTACCTAAAGCTATAATCAATGACTTTATTTCTTTGGAGCTCAGTATCTTGTCAAGACGTGCTCTTTCTACATTCAAAATTTTACCTCGCAAAGGAAGAATTGCTTGAAATCGTCGGTCCCGTCCCTGCTTGCTGGAACCAGCTGCACTTTCTCCTTCAACAATATAAAGTTCCGATTCCTCGGGACGACGAGAACTGCAATCAGCAAGCTTTCCGGGAAGAGTTAAACCTCCCAGTACTCCTTTTCGCAACACAGTTTGGCGAGCAGCCTTTGCTGCCTTTCTGGCTTTCTGAGCCAAAAGACAATTTTCAATAATGACCCGGGCATCTTGAGGATTTCTTTCTAAAAAATCACTCAAACCTTCACTTACTACTTTTTCTACCGCCGATTTTGCTTCAGGATTCCCTAACCGAGCCTTGGTCTGACCTTCAAATTGAGGATTTTCTATCTTTACCGAAACAACTCCTGTGAAACCTTCACGAATATCTTGACCACTGAAATTTTCATCCTTTTCTTTAAGATAGCCTTCTTTTCTGGCATAATCATTAAGAGTCCGCGTCAAGGCACTTCTAAAACCTGTTAAATGAGTTCCTCCTTCACCTGTATAGATATTATTAGCAAAACTCTCTTCAAAGCACTCTCTTTCTTCAGTATATTGAAAAGCAGCTTCAACCATTACGCCGTTAACCTGCCCCGAGGTATAGAAAACATTTTTCTGACGAGGTTCAGAATCCTGTATTAGATACTTAATATATGACTTAAGACCTCCCTCAAAATAAAAAGTGTAAGAGAAATGATTTTGTGGTTCTTTACCTCTTAGATCTTTAACAGTAATCTTTACTCCTTTAGTCAAATAAGCTTGCTGGCGAAGATGATTTAAAATTCTATTAAGATTAAATTTAACCTCTTTGAAAATTTCTGGGTCGGGTTCAAAAGTTACAGTGGTTCCTCTTTGCCTGCACTTCCCCATTTTTTTCACCTTTGTTTTTACAACTCCCCTTTCATATTCTTGAACATATTTCTCCCCTTCCCGACAAACTTCTGCTCTCATCCACTTAGACAATGCGCATACTACCGAAACTCCAACTCCGTGAAGGCCTCCAGCAACTTGATATGCTTTTCCGCCAAATTTTGCCCCAGCATGAAGAGTAGTCATTACTGTCTCCAATGCTGATTTCCCAGTCTGTGGATGTTTTCCTACAGGTATTCCTCGTCCGTCATCAGAAGTTCTTACTTTATTTTCGGGCAAAAGCGCAACTTCTATATTTTGAGCATACCCAGCAATGGCTTCATCCAACGAATTATCTACACACTCCCATATTAAATGATGAAGACCATCTGCACCGGTAGAACCAATATACATTCCTGGTCTTTTGCGCACTGGCTCAAGTCCTTTAAGCACATAAATGTCCTTGGCTTCATAACTTGACTCTTTTTTTGAAAGTGTTTTCTTTTCCTTTGTTTTTGGAGATGTTTTCTTCTTATTTTGTATTTGTTTTTTTGGCATATCTTTAAAATGTTTTATTTTCTTACTTCCCATTCGGGATTTTGTTCTAATGTTTCTATTATTTTTTCCTGAAGAACATCTATTTCTTCTTTTCTAAGAGTTCTGTCGGGCGCCTGATAAATAATATGAAAGGCTAAATTCTTTTTACCTTCAGGAATTGCTTCGCCTTCGTAAATATCAAATAAATCAACGTCTCTAACAAGCGGTCCTCCCGCTGTATTGATTAAATTAAGCACCTCAACTACTTTCACTTCTCGAGGAACTAAAACTGCCAAATCTCTCACTGCTGCAGGAAATCGAGAAACAGGCTGATATTCATGCTCTTCACAGCAAAGTTCTTGAAGTTTTTCAAAATCAAAATCAAAAACCACTACTGAAAAAGGAATCTCTATTTTTTCAATAATTTCTTTAGAAATTTCACCAAGAAAACCAACCTCGACATTGCCTACTTTTATCTCGGCGCATTTTTTAGATTGCCAGAAAGACATCTTTGATTCTTCAGGAGTAGGTCTAAATTCGTCATACCAAACATCAGATATTCCTAATTTATTAAGCAATAAATCAACAATTCCTTTTGCCAGATAAAAATTCTGAGACCCTGAATTATTATTAGCAATCAATCCCGTTAATGCTCTTTTTTCCGATACGGGTAATTTTTTATATACCTTTCCTAATTCAAAAATCTTTATCTCTGAAAAATGTTTTGAATTCTCTCTAACATTTTTCAACAAATTTGGGATAAGAGAGGGTCTTAAATATTTATATTCGCTGCTAATTGGATTTTCTATCTTCACCAGTTCTTTTTCTTTTAAAGAAAAAATAATGGTGTCTTGATTGCTAACAAATGAATAATTATAAGCTTCACAAAATCCAATTTCTTTTAAAATATCTTTTGTTAAGTTTCCCCAAAAAACGTTGTCATTTCTTTCTGGAGCAGAAACTAACGCCTCTGGAATCAAAGCAGGAATTTTCTCAAAACCATAAACCCTACCTATTTCTTCAATCAAATCCTGGGGAATAGACAAATCTTGACGGAAAGTAGGAATTTCTACTAATAATGTATTTTCATCAGAACTAAGGATTTTCAATTCCAATTTATTAAAAATTTTTTTGATTCTTGCCAAATTTACTTTTACTCCTAAAATTTTTTCTACCTGACGCAGGTCAAGTTTAATTTTTTTAGGAAAAACTTTCTTTGGATAAACATCAATAATACCCCTCGCAACTTTTCCCTTACAATACTTTTGAATCAGCCAACAGGCTCTATCAATAGCAAAAGTTGTAAGATTTGGATCTGGTTCGTGCTCAAATCTCAAAGAAGCGTCTGTTTGGAGATTTAGTTTCTGACGAGCATAACGGATAGATTTCATCTCGAAATTAGCAGATTCTATTACTATCGTTTTTGTCGATTTGCTAATTTGGGCTTTCTTTCCTCCTTTCATTCCTGCAATAGCCAACGGCTCTTTTGAATCAGCAATTATTAAAATATTTTCATCCAATTGATAAGTTTTGTCATCCAAAGCATCTATTTTCTCCTTTTTTCTTGCCTTTCTGACAATTATTTGCTTTTTATCTTTACCCGCCAACTTATCAAAATCAAAAGCATGAAGAGGTTGACCAGTTTCCAGCATTACATAATTTAGGATATCCACCACATTATTAATCGGCTCCAGACCCATTACCCTCAGACGTCTCTGAATTTTCTTAGGAGAAGGTCCTACCCTAACTTCAACAATCATTCTTGCTGTATAGCGAGGACACAATTTCTTTTCTTTTATCTGAACAGAAACAAAATCGTTAATTTTTATTTTTTTATCTTCCTTGATTTTAAAAATCGGAGGCGCATAAGTTAAATTTGCTACTGCGCTGCATTCTCTGGCAATACCCAAATAAGAAAGACAGTCATGCGCTCTATTTGGTAAAACATCTACATCAATAACCCAATCATTGGTTTCCTTTTTAAACCCTTCTACTTCAAAACTATGCATTGTAATAATATCAGCAAGTTCTTTTGCTGAAGGAATCTTGCCTTTTATATAATCTTTTAGCCAGTTATAAGAAACCAACATATTAATTAAATTATTATTTTCAGAATTGTTTCAGAAATCGTAAATCACTACTGTAAAGCAACCTAATATCGTTGATTTTATAGGTCATCATAGCCAATCTATCAAGGCCCATCCCAAAAGCAAATCCTTGCCAATTTTTAGGATTCAGACCGCCGGCTTTTAAAACATTGGGGTGTACCATTCCTCCGGGACAAAGCTCTACCCAACCAGTATGACCGCAGGTAGAACATCCTTTTCCTTGACAAATAAAGCACTGAATATCTATCTCAAAGCCGGGTTCAACAAAAGGAAAATATCCTGGTCTCAGACGGGTTTTTATCCTTCGATTAAAGAATTTTTCTAAAAATTCCTGGATAATACCTTTGAAGTTAGCAACCGATATGTCAGTATCTATCATCAATCCCTCAACTTGATAAAACTGAATATCGTGAGATGAATCAGAAGCCTCATGACGGAATACTCTCCCGGGAACAATTATTTTAAAAGGCGGGTTGTGTTTTCTCATATAGCGAACCTGAACAGGAGAAGTATGAGTTCTTAAAAGCAGTCTTTCTTTGTTCTTTCTTTCTTTAAGCCAGAAAGTATCCCAAAGGTCTCTGGCTGGATGGTCTTTTGGAATATTTAAAGCATCGAAGTTATACCACTCTGTTTCTATATGAGGACCTTGGACCACACAAAAACCCATAGATTCAAAAATCCTTTCTACTTTTCTTCTTACCAACGTCAAAGGATGAAGATGTCCCACCTCTGGTTTTTTTGCGGGAAGAGTAATATCTATAAAATCTTTACTACTCAATTCCTTCTCTATTCTTTTTCTGATTATCTCTTTTTTCTTTTTTATTTGGCTTTCTATAAGTTTTTTCAAGAGATTCGCCTCTCTACCGATAGCCGCTCTTTTTGCTTTGGGAAGTTCTTTCAGAAAACTTAAAATCTGGGTAATTTTTCCTTTTTTACCCAGATATTTCCGAAAAATATCATCTAACTTTTCTGGGTGATCAGCTTTATTAATTTCTTTCAGACTCTCTTCTTTCAGAGCCTCAAAATCTATTTTTTTCATATTCCAATAATATCTTTCTATTTTCTATTTTACCTTAATTTTTCCTTTAACTCAAGCCGCCTCTTGTGCAAAAATTCTTTCTAACCTCTCTATTTTTATAAAAAAAATAGAGAGGTCCTTCCTCTCTTTACTCTATTACTGATATTTCCTCTTCCCGTAAAATATCTTCAAATTTTTTGGGAAAAGGGCCCAGAATTTCTTTTATTAAAGGATTGTTTTTGGGAAGGTGCGCTTCTAATACCTGCTTCATTTCATTAATATTTCTCTCCACTTGTCTTTCCTCCTATGTTTAGATTATAGCATATTTATTATTTTTGTCAATATCAAGTTGACAAAGACTATAGAAAAATAAAGGAAGGGCTCTAATGAGTCCTTCCTTTTATATACCCTATATCAAAATAACACATTCACTTTCTTGTTTCAGAAATCAGGCGATTCGAAATTCCCATCATAGTAATTGTAGCAGTGGCACCAAATGGCTGTCCTAATTTATAAAAGGCTATCTCGCCTGCTGAAGCAATTCCAAAAATTGACAAATCTCTTTTATTAAAACTTTTCTCTACCAAAGAAATCTCTTTGGCATACTTTGTTCCCAAAATTTTTCCTCTAATAGGACAAGAAAAATAAAACACGAATCCAAAATCATCAGTCGCCGCATCTTCTTTTACTAACTCAGAAACCTTAAAAACTGTATCAAAACAAGATTCCCTTGTGATTTTTGAGAGAACCAAAACGGTATTTTCTCTTACGGGATTCATAAACAAAACACTGCTTCCTTTATATCTTGCTGGAACGACAGGCCAAAGAAATCCGCTGATTCCCTCTGGTACAGCAGGTAAAACACCTTCATATATAAGAACCAAAGGATCTTTACTAAATCCGGCTTCTCTGTAAACCTCGGTTAATCTCTCAACCGCAGGCTTGCCATCAATTTCTTTCACCTCATGTCCTTCTGATTTTGTAACAAACATCACCTTCCCTAGTGGCTCTGCACCTGTAAATGTTCCGTAACCAATTTCTAAATCTGAACCAAAAATCACTGAGATTATTGAATCTTTATAGATTTTACCATTGAAAAATTGAAGAGCAGGAGAAGTATAACCAAATCCCTCTTTCTCTATTTTTACTCCTGAACATAAACCTCCCCCTATTAATCTTGTTGTTCTTTTAGTCACCGAGACAATGCTTTCTATAAAATTCTGATCAAACAAAAGTCCTTGAGCGTTATTGCCGGGAGTTAAAATAAACCCATTAAGAGGCCTGAATCGTGTGATATCTTTTGCTCCTTTTTTCATCATTGCTAGGTAAGCAACAGAAGGATTGTAGTCTAAATTCTCCAGAGCCATTTCTATAGATTCTCTTCCTGCTTTCTCTGGTTCACTAAAAGCATTTGTGCCTATTCCTGTTCCCACAGAGAGATATTCTGATTCAAGAGCTATTACAGAAACTCCGTAACTCTTTAAAGGTTTTATTATTTTTTCTACCCCTTTCAATAACAAACCTAAATACTTTCCTATTATACTTATATCGAAATAATATCTACCTTGTGCAAAGAAACCCATAACCGGTCCGCCAACTAAGGGAATTTGTTTATCTTCGAAAACATTATACACCTGATCAAGTGCTTTCTGATAACTCTTTTCTGGATAAACACCTAGGTTTACAAAAAACATCAAAAGTTTGGGTTTTCTTCCTTTTATTTTCTCTTTTGCTTTTTGAGCCGCTTCTTTGGCAGCTTCTACTAAATCATCTTTTTGAGAGATACCTATTCCTGTATGCACTAATGGCATAATAATTTTATAACTTATCGTTTATTTTTCTATTGTATCATAAACCGGAGATAAAGAATAATTCTTCCGGATCCAGTGGTAGATTTTTTGCGTATCGCTCCTTAGATTTTTTGAGCCTAAGATAATAATAACTATATTGCGAGTATCTTTCTTTTCTGTCATAAATTTAAAAACAAAAATTCCGTTGTAATCCGACTGACGAATATAACCGGTTTTACCTCCAACAAAACTCTTGTCATAAATAAAAATGTTTTTATTCCACAGATTCTTGACATCAAAATGAATTCCTCCAAAACTAGGCACTTCTTCTCCTTTGGTAATCTTAAAAATAAGGGGTCTCACATCTAATATATATCGGGTTAATTGAAAAAGGTCGCGAGCGCTAGAAACATTTCTTCTGTCAAAACCATGAGGATCAACAAACTCTGTTTTTTGCATAAGAATAGCTTTTGCTTTTTCATTCATTTTTTTAATTGTTTCGGCCCGACCTAAATAACCTGCTAAAACTTCAGCAGCATCGTTTGAAGATTCAATCAAAAGAGGATAAAACAATTCTACTACTCTGAATTTTTTGCCTTTTTCAAGTCCTTTTGTAGAACCGTAAGCTTTAAGCATTTCTTCCTGAACCGCAATATATTTCCTTAAATCAACATTCTCTGACACAACTACAGCAGTCATTAATTTTGTTAAAGAAGCAATTGGTAATTCTCTTTCAGAATCTCTCTCAAGAAAAACATATCCTGAATCCAGATCAACCGCCAAGTAACTTTTAGCCGATATCTCTGGAAGATAAAATAACTTTTTATTTTCAAATAGATAATGATCTTTTTCTTTATCTATTACCAAAACAGGCATATTAATCTCGCTTAACTCATAAATATCTCTAGCATCTTTGTCTTTGAGCCGAATACATCCTCCCGATACCGACGAAATAAGTTTTCTTCCTCCCGGGTAGTGAGGCTCTCCGTGAATATAATATTTTCCATAATAATGAAGAGCCCAAGGCATATAAACATCAGACACAACAGAAAAACTTAATTTATGTCCATCCAAGATTTTGTAAAGCCCTGCCGCCGACCCTCCCCAATTTTGAGGATCACCAATTGTTAAAATTGAGGCTATTCTTACTGGCTCTCCTTTTTTATATAATCTCACTTTCATCAAAGAAAGGTTCACTTCCAAAAAATCTTTTTTTTGATCAATGAGTTTATGCTTTAGATCAGAAATTGTTTCAAGGTACAGTGGTTCTTGCTTGAGATTGATATCCTCTGAACCGGTACTGGAGATGATCTCAGACAAAACATCAGAAGAATTAAAAGAATAATCCTCCCCTATTTTCTGAGGAATTAAAGAAGCAAAAAGAAAAATGGCAGTGACCGCCAGAAAATATACTATCTTTGATTTGCTTAAAAAAGTCATAGCACATCCAATCTAAAAACCATTTCTTAATTTTATCACAAATAAAAAATTATAAAAAAATAAGGAGATTAAATATCTCCTTTTTATTTTATTGTGGTTTAGTCTTCTTTTAAAAGTAG
>CAYMMJ010000001.1:0-40881 GCA_964391535.1 uncultured Candidatus Saccharibacteria bacterium | reverse complement strand
CACCCCCTACCCGTCATCGCCTTGGTGAGCCGTTACCTCACCAACAAGCTGATAGGCCGCAGCCCCATCCAATACCGGCTTGCGCCTTTACCCCACAAAGACAAAAAGTCTCGTGGGGACTATCGGGTATTAGCTCGGATTTCTCCGAGTTATGCCCGTGTACTGGGTAGGTAGCTACGTGTTACTAACCCGTTCGCCACTCTCCCGCAAGAGCAAGCTCTCACAGGATCGTACGACTTGCATGCCTTATCCACGCCGCCAGCGTTCATCCTGAGCCAGGATCAAACTCTCAGAAAAAAGTTTGGAACAACTCAAAAATACCCACAAAATAAGATTTACTGTTCTCTCTTTTCCTATCCTTATTCCATTTTCAACGAACATTTTTTCTAAACAAAAGCAGGAAACATCTTCCTGTTTTATCTAAGATGTCTTCAGTTTTTCGAATCCTGCTTTTACATATATTTTCTTTTATTACTATTTTATTTTATCTTTCCAAAATTACTTGTCAAGTCCTATAGCCACCTCGCGGGCTCGAACCGCGAACCTACGGTTTACAAAACCGTTGCTCTACCATTGAGCTAAGGTGGCACTCATTATTTGCTTACAAAATTTCGTCTTCTTCTGTTTTTTTTGCTTTCTTCAGTTCCTCCCAATAATTATCATTTATTATTTCTTTTTTTCTTTTGGATTCTTCTCTTAATCTACGAAGTTTATCCTCAGTTTTTCTTTCTACAACTAATGTTAAAACTCTAATCTTGGAAAGCACTTTTTGCAATAAAAGATTTAAATGAAACGCTTTAATTTTCGCAACACAAGATTTAATCAGATTTACAGGACTTACAACAAAAACAGTTTCCTGAATTTCGTCTTCGGGTAACTGCGCAAGAACTGGCATCTTGCGGAAGATAATCGTTCCTACTCCTATTAAACTCCCACTTAAAATAATTTTCGCGATTAATTCGTCCATAATAATTAAATTTCGTAACGGACGAACTTCTTTACCAATATATTTTCGCCAAGCAGATTAATATATTCATCTATAAGATCTTTGATAGTCTTATTATCGTCTTTAATCCAAGGTTGAGATAGAAGTGATATTTCCTCCTTGTATTTCTTAAGCTTGCCTTCAATGATTTCGTCTATTATTTTTTGAGGCTTTCCAGAATTCTTAAACTGTTCCTTATATATCTCTTTTTCTCCTTCCAAAGACTCTTCAGGAATATCCTCTGACTTTAAATAAAGGGGTCGCATCGCCGCTATCTGCAAACAAAGCTCGTGAGCTAGTTTCTTGAATTCATCAGAACGAGCAACGAAATCCGTTTCGCAGTGGATTTGAACCATCACACCAATTTTTTTGTTTGGATGAACATATGTTTCAACTATACCCTGACTTACTTCTCTTCCTGTTTTCGTTAAGGCGAAGTCTTTACCCCACTTTCTTAAAATTTCCCTTGCTTTTTCAATATCTCCTCCTGCTTCCTCAAGAGCTTTTTTGCAATCTATTACAGAAACATTAGTTTCTTTTCTTAATTGTTTGACTTGATCAATAGAAACCATATTACTTTTTATATTTTTTAATTACTTGAGATAGTTTATCTAAAATATATTTTATTGAAGATATAGCATCATCATTGGCAGGAATAGGATAATCAGCTAACGCAGGATCAACATTAGTATCAGCAATAGCTATTATCTTAATTCCTTTCTTTTTTGCTTCTCTTATGGCTACTTTTTCTTTGTTCATATCTATTACAAAAATAGCATCCGGGAGTTTCTCAAGGTCTTTGATTCCTCCGAATTTTTCCTCAAGCTCGCTAATTTCTTTATCAATCTTTGCTTTTTCTTTTTTTGTATACTTCTCAAACTCATTTTCTTTTCTTTTTCTCTCAAGATCTTTAAAATAGTCAACTCTTTTTTTAATAACATCAAAGTTAGTGAATGTACCACCAACCCAACGTTGATTTACATAAGGTAACTTACAATCTTGGGCCACTTTCTTTACAATATCTTTTGCCTGTATCTTGGTTCCTACTATCATTAAGGTTTTTCCTTGAGAAACCAGGTCTTTAATAAAATTAAGGGCCTCCTCTAATTTTTCAGCTGTTTTTTCCAAGTCGATAATATGAACTGTGCCTCTCACTCCAAAGATATACGGTTTCATTTTAGGATGAGAACGAGATATACGATGACCAAAATGAAGACCCGCCTCCATCATTTCCTGGTTACTAAGTTTAAAATCTTTTCCTTTACTATGAGAACCAAGATCAATAGATTCTTTTTGTTTGCTAATTGGGCTCATAACAAATATAATAATAACAAACAATATCTAATATATCAAGGTTTCTTAAAATAATCAAGACACTCTTGACAAAAATCATAATTTGAATAATATTAAAATGTGCCTAATGGCACAATGAGGAAAGGTACTCTATTATCTTATTCTCTAAACGAGGCATCCCATCCCCTCCTAGCAGGAAGTAAAGGGTACCTTTCCTCTTCCACTTTTCTGTTCATTATATGGTGTGTCATTAACACACCATCTTTATTTAATATCTTGGCGCCCTGCTTGATTTTTATTATTATCTTAGTTAATATAAATATATAAATTATGCCAAAAAAAGACATACACCCCAAATACTATCCAAAAGCAAAAGTCCAGTGCGCATGTGGAAATATTTTTGAAGTTGGATCAACTAAAGAATTTATTGAAATTGAGATTTGTTCTAACTGTCATCCGTTTTATACAGGAAAAGGGAAAATTATAGATAAAATGGGAAGGGTAGAAAAATTCAGAAAAAGATTAGCAAAAAAAGAAAGGATAAATAAAGAAAAATCAAAACATAAAAAGTAATAATGAGTGATTCTGCTTTTAAAAATGAAAGTAAGGCAGTAATTGTTGAAATACGAGCAGGAGCTGGAGGAGAAGAAGCGGCTCTTTTTGCTAATGACTTATTTCGGATGTATACTAACTACGCTAAATCTCAGGGATGGACACAAAAATTATTAGATTCTCATCCTACTTCGCTGGGTGGCATAAAACAGGTAATCTTTGAACTAAAGGGAGAGAACACCTGGGATAAATTACGGCACGAAGCAGGCGTCCACAGAGTACAAAGAATCCCAAAAACAGAGAAAGGAGGAAGAATTCATACTTCCACTGCTAGTGTAGCTATTTTGCCAAAACCAACAAAGACAGAAATAAAAATAAAACCAGAAGATTTAAAAATAGATTACTATAGAGCATCTGGTCCCGGGGGACAGTATGTAAACCGGAGAGAAACGGCAGTAAGAATTACTCATATTCCTACAGGTATAGTAGTAACCTCACAAACTGAAAGAAACCAACTAGAAAATAAAGAAAATGCCTTAAGCATCTTGGCGGCCCGGCTTTTAGAAATAGAAAGAAAAAAAACCCAAGAAGAACTGGCAGGAGAAAGAAAAACCCAGATAGGATCGGCTGACCGAGCAGAAAAAATAAGAACGTACAATTTCCCTCAGGATAGAATAACAGATCATAGAATAAAAAAATCATGGCACGATATCGATAAAATATTAGACGGAAAATTAGATCCTATTATAAAAAAGATAAACAAACTTCTAAAATAATATTAAGAAAATATTAAAAAAATCACCGCAAAGGTGAGTTTTTTATTTCTTTTAATTGATATACACTTACTACTTTTGACTTTCAAGAACTTCAATATCTGACTGATATTTCTTAGCTAAGGATATTACTGAATTTCCATAAAACTCTTCATACTTTTTCCAGGTAGCTCCGGAGAAATACCTCATTGCTGCTCTCCATTCATTTTGGGTTCCTCCAAGTTCTTTTAGATAAATACCTGTTGCAAGAAAAGCATCTTTTATCTCCCAAGGATCTGGATCTTTACCAATAACAGACTTGACTTTATCCTTATATAAAACCCAAGTGGAAGGAATAAATTGACCAGGCCCCATTGCTCCTCCCCAACCATAACTCATTGGACAGGAAACTAATGTATGATAAGGATCTCTACCAAGAGCCTTACAAATACTTAAAAACGGTCCTACATCGCGTTTAGGATTCATAACCCGCGAGGTTTTTGTTCCGCTTTTAACATATATACCTGCACCGGTTTTTGGATCGGTTAAATAGCACTGCCCCACGTTTTTTCCAATGTTCGACTCCTGAGTTAGGATAGCTAATAAAAACGCTGGTCTAATACCAGTAAGTGTTTCTACATACTTGGCAATTTCTAATGCTTCACCAAAAGTGGGAGCTTTAGGAACGCCAATTAATTCAAATATCCGTGACCTAATCTCTGCTGCTTTTTTCTCAATCTCTTGTTTTTCTTTAATTTGCTTCTGGTACTCTGTCTCAGTTAATTTAAGATAATACTCCTGTTGTTTCTTAGTTTTAGCGCTTTCTTGTTTCTGTAACATCTGAATTTTCACTGCGCTTTCCAACTCTCCCTTTTCTTCGTCTAATGCTTCTTTCTGATTTTCTAATTCGGACTTTAAAGCCTTTATATCTTGCAGAAGTTCACGGTTTTTAGCATTAAGAGCCTCCAGGGCAACTAAATTGTCAAAAAAATCAGACAATTCATTTTCTCCCAGAAGGATTTCAATAGTAGAGCGCTGATCTTGTTCGTAAATTTCTCTAAGAATGTTGGTTAATTTTCTCTTTGATTCTTCTATCTTGTTGCTTGTTTTTTCAATTGATGACTGAGTATCTTCAATCTGAAAATTTAGATCTTTTATCATCAAGTTATTCTGATATATCTGGTAATCAAGGCTTTTTATTTTATTCCTCAAAACATATATCTGATTTTGGAGTGTTTTTTTCTCTGCCTCGGTGCGAGAAATATCTCTTTCAATTTCCGCACTCTTTTCTTGAAAATATTTATCGCATTTTTCAAGGAGTTTACGACAATCAGTAGGAGAAATTTTGTCACACTCCGACTCAATTCTATCCATCTCGCAAATCTTTTCCATATCTTCATTTACCTGAGCCAATATCTTGATCCCTGGTAAAACAAGAACTACCAGTAAAATAATCAAAAGTGCTTTTTTGACTCTAACAAATGTCTCTTTCATAGAAACTTTATTTCTCCCCTTTTTGCTCTCCTTCTTGTTTCTTTCTTTCTTGCTTGTCTTCCTTCTCCTCTTCTTTTGTCTTCTCTCCTTTCTTCTCTGTTTTTTCTTCTTTAGATTCCTCTTCTTTTGGTTTTTCAACTTCTTCTTTTTGAGGAGGTGTGACAGAAACTATGATTTCTCCAGGATCCCTAATTATTTCTACTCTCTCTGGAAGATTTAAGTCGGAAATTTTTATATGGTCATCAAAAGTTTTAAGCTTGCTTATATCAACTTCTATTTCGTGCGGAAGATCTTGAGGAAATGCTTTTACTTCTACTTCTAAGATATTTTTAACTAATGTTCCGCCTAAGTTTTTAACAGCTTCAGATTCTCCAACAAACTTCAGAGGAATATTTGCTTCTGTTTTTTCGGTTAGAGAAGGTTGATAAAAATCAACATGTATGAATTCCCCACTTAAAGGATCTCTTTGAATATCATGCACAAGAACCTGATATGCTTTTTTGTCTCCTTCAATCTTCAAAGTAACCAAAGAGCTTTCTCCTGCTTCTCTATAAATTCTTTCAAAATCTCTATAATCAATCTCAAGGGGAGTACTTTTTACTTTGTGGCCATACAAAACAGCAGGAATCTTTTTTTCTTTCCTTAGTAGTTTTGCTTTTCTTTTTAATTTTTCTCTGGTCTTTGCAGAAATAGTCAACATACCTTTACAAAATAAAGATTTAATTTATATCCTCTTCTCTAATAAAATTACTTTACTCATTTACTATATGAATGCACTGAACAGGACAAGACTCAGCCGCCTCTTTGGCACATCCTGCATCATCAACTTCTAGTTCGTACTTTCCTTCTCCTACCTCTTTACTGCTTTTTAGATGGGATTTTCCATCTTCTCCCATCTCGAAATACTTATCACACATACTAGCACATACCCCACAACCAATACATTTTGATTTTTCGTGTATAATTTTCATAATTTATAACTTAATTATTTATTTCTTTTTTCGAATAACAAATTGTTTTTCCAGTGTTTTTAATGTTTCCATCACACCTGTATATTCAAGCTCTGTCATTGGTAGCATCGCTGATCCAAAAAACCCTTGACGTCTTATCTCTTCGGCTTTTTTCGAAGCCTTATCTCGAACATAATCCCAATATGGATGGTCAAAAACATCTGCTGGTCCTGTTAATTTACCATTTTTTACTGAAAATGCCAAGCAACTTACAACCGGAGGACCATCAAAGAAAGAGATTGAAGAATTTTTCTTAACCGGCATCAAGGGTCCGGTGTGGGAACCACGCATAAATCCTGAAACGTAATGGGAAATCGTATATGGTTCCAGCACTTCTCCCGTTGCTGGAAAATTCTTTTGGGTTCTCACCAGCATTACTGGATCGTCCTTGCCTACATATTTGCCAGCAATATTATGAAGTCGTGTAGTAGAAGCAGAAACTACTTGTTCTCCTGTTGCTCTTGACCAAATGCTTTCAACTACAAATCTTCCATTGTCTCGCAGGAGGGTAGCTATATCGTATATTTGTTCTGGAGAATTCAACTCTATTATTTTGTCAGCTTTAGTGTAAGAGACATCCATAATTACAAATCTAAAACCTTTTTTCAACACAGGAGAGAGAACAAACCCCGCTGTATACATTGGATCACAAAAAGTAAGATACAAAGGCAAGTTAAAAGCACCCGGTTCAGTCTTGTCAGCAGCAAAGAAAAGAAATGGCTCAGCAGGTCTTTCGTCCATTTCTATTTCCGCTACCGCTGGCCCCATTCCTTTAACATTGCCAGAAAACGAACTCTTAAGTAAGTCTTGACCCGCTCCATATAAACCTTGCTTTTTGGCTATTTTTGTGGCTTCTAGAAAAGCATCCCAGCAAAGTTTATGGACTTTTGGATTCAAAGCTCCTTTTTTGTGAGTTGAGAGAATAGCAATATCATCGCCCGTATGGCTAACATAAAAATCAATTAAAAGACCTTTGCCTTTACGTCTTATGTGATTCTCAACTGCTTTAATCATTTCCTGGCTCGGCTTTATATGTCCGCCAATGCTTCCTACATCGGCTTTAATGATACTCAAAGTAATTTTTGACATATTTTTAATAAATTATTTTTAGACCTTTTTGGATATTTTAATTATATCACCTCTTTTTTATTTTAGCCAATTTTAAAATCGTTGGAATAACCGTGTCAGGATTAAGAGACATACTTTGAATTCCCTCCTTCATTATAAATTCAGCAAAGTCAGGAAAGTCGCTCGGCGCCTGTCCACATATGCCGCAGTACTTTTTCCTTCTATTGCAAAGATTTATAACTTTTTTAATCATTTCCTTTACCGCTTTATTTCTCTCATCGGCAATATAAACAATACGAGCATTATCTCTATCCATACCTAAAGTTAACTGCGTTAAATCGTTGGATCCAATACTCATTCCGTCAAAAATTCTCAAGAATTCGTCTGCTAAAATTACATTGGAAGGGATCTCGCACATTACAATAATTTTGAGCCCGTCTTTGTGTTGTTTTAATCCATATTTTTCCATTAATTTCACAACTCCCCTGCCTTCTTCTGGCGTCCGGCAAAAGGGAACCATTATTACAATGTTTTTTAAGCCAAATTTCTCTCTTGCTTTCTTAATTGCCAAACATTCCATTTCAAATGCTGGTTTGAATTCATTATCTAGATACCTAGACGCTCCTCTAAAACCAAGCATAGGATTTGCCTCTTTTCCCTCAAATAAATATCCTCCAATCAATCCCCTGTATTCTTTTGTTTTAAAGTCAGATAATCTTACAATCACTGGCTTGGGCCAAAAAGCAGCAGCAATTTGAGCAACTCCCTCAGCAAGTTTATCAATAAAATATTGTTTTTTGTCTTTATATCCTCGAGTAATTTCCTCAATTTTCTTTTTAAGTTTTTTATCTTTTAATCTAGAAAAATGATAAAGCGCTAAAGGATGAATTCTGATTTTCTCGGCTATAATAAATTCTTCTCGAGCTAAACCCACTCCGTCGTTTGGCAAAAAAGAAGTTTTGAAAGCAATTTCAGGAGCGCCAATATTTACCATTATTTTTGTTTTTAACTTTGGAACTTTCCTAAGATTGTATCTTTTAATCTTAAACGGAACTTTACCCAAGAAAACTCTTCCATCTAAACCTTGTGTGCAATCAACGGTAATCTCCTGTCCTGACTTAAGAACTTTGGTTGCCTTCTGAGAACCGACAATACAAGGTATTCCTAATTCCCTTGCTACTATTGCAGCATGACAGGTTTTACTTCCCTCGTCAGTAACAATTGCTGAAGCAATTCTCATAACCGGCACCCAGTCGGGGTCAGTCATTTTTGTAACCAGAATTTCTCCTTTTCTGAAATGAGAAGCCTTAGAAATATCGGAAATAATTTTTGCCCTACCTTGAGCAATCTTATTACCAATAGCAATTCCTTTAAGAATAGGCTTAGAAGAAGCTTTTATTTGGTATTCTTCAAAAACATTTCTGTTCTCTATCGAATGGACGGTCTCGGGACGCGCCTGAACAATAAACAATTGACCCGTCTTGCCATCTTTTGCCCACTCCATATCTTGAGGAACCCACTTCCCCGCTTTTTTTGAATAATGATTCTCAATAATCTGGGCCCATCTTGCTAGAGTTAAAATTTCTTTATCGCTTAGACAAAACTTTAGTTGTTTTTCTTTTGAAACCTCTACTTCTTTTAATCCTCCGGATTTACTGTATACGTATTTTTTACTTTTTCGCCCAAGATTCTTTGCAATTATTGACGCAAAACCCTTCTTGAGGGTCGGTTTAAATACATAAAATTGATCGGGAGTGATCTTACCTTGGACAATCATCTCACCAATTCCGTAAATGCCATTAATTAAGATGACGTTTCTAAACCCTGTTTCTGTATCTAAACTAAACATAATTCCCGCTGACGCTAAATCAGATCTAACCATTTTCTGAACGCCAACCGAAAGAGCAATTTTTAAATGATTAAAACCCTTCTGTTCTCTGTAAGAAATGGCTCTGTCGGTAAACAAAGAAGCCATACACTTTTTAATTGCTTTAAGCAGCTTTTCTTTTCCAGAAATATTAAGATAGGTTTCTTGCTGACCAGCGAAAGAAGCAGAAGGAAGATCTTCGGCTGTAGCAGAACTTCTAACGGCTACATCTATGTTCTTGAATCCATATTTCTTTGACAACTTATTATAGCTTACAATAATCTCTTCTTTTAGATCTTTGGGGAAATCTGCCTTCATAATCAGCTGGCGTGCCGCCTTTCCTGTTTTTCTCAAACTTGTAAAACTATCTGGCCTAAATTTCCTAAAAATATCTTCCAATTTTTTATCGATTTTATTCTTTTTTAGGAAGTACCAATAAGCAGCCGAAGTAAGGGCAAAACCATTGGGAACATTTACCCCTTTTTTTGCCAGAGAAGAAAACATTTCTCCCAAGGAAGCATTTTTTCCTCCGACTAATGGAACGTCTTTGATAGAAATTTCTTCAAACCAAAGAATATGTTTTTGTTTCTTTTTCATATTTTAATGATTATTAAAATAGGCCTTTAAATAATATATCCTTGAATTGAAAAATATCTTTTGAGGTAACCAAGATAAAAAGAATGATAAAAAATATCATTCCTATTTGCTGAACTCTTTCTTCTATTTTTGGAGATACTCTTTTCCCTGTAATTGCTTCTGAAAAAATAAAAACTAATCTTCCACCATCTAAAGGAGGAATAGGTAAAATGTTCACTATGCACAATGCCAAAGAAACTAAAGCAATAAGCAACACTATTTGATAAATTCCTTCCTGAAGAGTTATTCTTGTCAGAGCAAGAATACCTACCGGACCCACTACAGAAGAAGCCAATGGTTCAACATTTCTTTGAGAAAGAGAAACTTTTACATAATAACCAAGCCCCACTAAAGAATAATGAGATAGGTTAAGTGAGTGAAGAAATCCCGCAGTTAGTTTTTCCCACGGTTTTTGATAGCTTATCTCACTAATATCGTCTATGGCCACACCTAATGCTCCTTCGTTTTTGGGAGGATTAACTCGAGGAATTGCTTTTACTTGCCTGGTCTTGCCACTAATAAGATTTTTTACAACCAAAGTGACTTCTTTTCCTTTATTTCCGTCTATAAATTCAATGAATTCTCTTGAATTTTTAAATTGCATACCGTTTCCTTCAACTATAAGATCCTGACTTCTCAAACCAGCGTAATCTGCCGGGGAATCCTTGGCAACTCCAATAATCATTGGGGAACTCCTTTGTTCACCAAAAGGAAATTTGTAATCAAATATCAAAGGTATCTGAGAAGAAAAACCAGACGACCAAAGCATAAAATAAAAAATAATAACTGCAACCAGAAAATTCATCGCTACACCTCCAGTAATAATAACTGCTCTTTGCAATGGGCTTTTTGAGGCAAAACTCCTTTCTTCCTTTATTGAACTCTCCCCTTCTTCTCCATATAGTTTAACAAACCCTCCAATAGGAATAATATTTATAGAGTAGAGAGTTTCTCCTATCCTTTTCTTCCATACAGCGGGGGGGTAGCCGATACCAAATTCTTCTACTTTTACCCCCATTTTTTTTGCCAAAATAAAATGAGCAAACTCGTGAATAATAACCAAAAAACTCAAAATAAAAATAAAAACAACGATAGCAAGAATCATATAGTTTAGAGTTCTATTTCTTTTTTCTTTTTCTCCACTTTATTATCAACCTTTTCGTTATATTCGTCAATTAGTTCCTGAAGTTTATCTTTTCCTTTGTATTTGGCGTCTTCGGAAAGTTCTCCTTCTCTGAATTTTTCTTGTATCTCTTTCCAGGCTTCTTCTCTCCAATGTCTTATAGTTTTTCGGGCATTTTCTCTTTTTTCAGAAAGGAGTTTCACTAAACTCTGACGATATTCTTCGGTTAAAGGCGGAAGTGAAAGCCGAATAATTTTCTTATCTACTATAGGATTTGCTCCAATGTTTGCCTTTTCAAGGGCTTTTTGAATAGATTCAATATAGGAATCATCCCATGGCTGAATTACAATTAAACGCGGTTCTGGTGCAGAAATTGCTGCCAGTTGTTTTAGGAGCATCTTTTGACCAAAACAATCTACTTGAATATCTTCTATTAAAGAAATAGATGCCCCGCTTGTTCTTACTTTAGATAACTCTCTATCTAAAAAAGAAATGACTTTTTCTAATTCGGGTTTTATTTTGTTTATAATTTCTTGATATTCCATATATTAAAAATATAACAAAGATTAATGAATATAGCAAACAAAGGTTTTTACAATTCCAGCAATAACGTCTCCAAAGCCAACTTTTTATTCACTTCTGTCCTAAAAAGAAGAAGGTTTATATCCTGAATAAGATTGATAATTCTTTTGTATTTTGCTAAAGAATTTTTCTCCGATGAAGTTTCTAAAGACGAACGTAGTTTGTCTCGGAAATACCTCAACCAGATATCTAATGTTTCTCTCAATTGATTAAAATCTTGACTTTCACTCTTAGCGTATCGAAATCTTTCTCCAATTGAAGAATTAATTAACCTCTCCAGGTCTTTTATCTTTTGATCAATCTTTTTTAATTTCTCCGGATTGTTCAAAACCTCAATCACCTCACCAGGTCTGCCGGGAGAAAGCGAAAGAATTTTATCTATTAATTGAGGTGAGGTGTTCTTTTCTAAAAGATATTTTTTAATCTCTTTTTGAGGAACAAGAGAAAATCTTATTTTTTCTGTACGAGAAACAATAGTTGGAAGTAGAAGTTCAGGAAAGGAAGTAATAAGAATTATCACAGCTCTCCCTCTTGGTTCTTCTAATGTTTTCAGCAAAGCACTTTGTGCTTCTTTGTTCATTAAATGGGCATTATCAATAATAGCCGATTTGAAAACATTAGAATATGGTTCGAGCGATAACTTCCAGCTTAAATTTCTTATCTGAGAAATCTGGATTTCCTTTCTTTGAGCCTCTATTAGGACCAAATCGGGAGAAACTTTATTTTCAATCTCCCTGCAAGAAAAACATTTCTGACAAGGTCTCTTGTTAATATCGGCTTCTTGGCAATTTAGAAGTTTTATAAACTCCAAAGCCAGTGTTTTTTTTCCTACTTTATCGGGCCCAGAAAATAAATAGGCATGAGATACCTTCCCTGCCTTATTTGATTTTACAAGCAATTCCCAAATATAATGATGACCGACAATCCTCATATTTTTTTCTTTGACATAATAGAACGTTTATATAAATCCAAACTTTCTAACACTATCCCTGTGCCTTTAGCAACGCAAAGTAGAGGGTCTTCGGCTACAAAACAAGGAACTCCTGTTTTTTGGGAAATTAATTTATCTATATTTTTAAGAAGGGCTCCTCCTCCAGAAACAACCATACCTTTATCCATTATATCAGCCGCGAGTTCTGGAGGTGTATCTCTTAAAACTGCTTTTATAACTTGCACAATATCATTTAAGGGTCCTGATATTGCTTCACACACCTCCTGAGAAGAAATTTTAATATTCCGAGGAAGTCCCGATACTAAGTCTCTCCCCCTGATCTCTAAGTATTTCTTTTCTTTTTCCGGAAGAGCGGTCCCTATTTTGATCTTTATTTCTTCAGCTGTCTGATCTCCTACGGCAAGGTTATATTTTTTTCTAATAAAATCGGATATAGCCTCATCCATTTTATCTCCTGCCACCCTTACCGAATTCGCAGTAACTATCCCTCCCAGAGATATCACTGCTACCTCAGATGTTCCCCCGCCAATATCTACTATCATATGACCAGAACATGAATTAATAGGAATACCAGCGCCAATTGCAGCGAGTATTGGCTCTTTTGCAACAAATGCTTGTCGTGCTCCCGCCAAAGTTGCTGCTTCAATTACGGCTCGCTTCTCGGTAGAAGTAATCCCAGCCGGCACCGATATCATTAACTCAGGCTTTAATATTCTAAAACGCCCAATCACAGAATCAATAAAATATTTTATCATTGCCTGGGTAATTCTATAATCAGCAATGACACCATTCTTAAGAGGACGATAAACTCTCACCTCATCGGGCGTCCTGCCAATCATTTCCTTTGCCTCATTTCCTACCGCCAAAATTTTGTTTTCTGACATCCAAACGGCTACTACAGACGGCTCCTGCAAAACAACGCCTTTCTTGGGTAAAAAAACCAATGAATTACATGTTCCCAAGTCTATACCAATTTTTTTGAGAAACATATTAAATAGATTTTAGTTATTTAATGCGTTTAATGTCTGCTCCTAATTTTTGAAGTTTTTCTTCTATTTTCTCATACCCCCTATCTATTTGAAAAATATTTTCAAGCACTGTCTGTCCTTGGGCTATTAATCCCGCAATTACCAAAGAGGCACCGGCTCTAATATCCCAACTTTCTATCTTTAATCCTTTCAGGGGAGTTTTTCCGAAAATTAAAGCACGATGAGGATCCACTAATTCAATATCTGCTCCCATTTTTTTAAGTTCTTGAAGATGACCAAACCTATTTTCATAAAGAGGATCATGAATTAAACTTTTTCCTTCCGCTTGAGTAAGTAAAGTAGATATAGGAGGCAAAAGATCTGTAGGAAATCCTGGATAAGGAAGGGCTTGAACTTTTGCCGCTTTTAAATTAGGAGAGTAGTCGACTACTATAGAATTGGAATTTTTTTTGAAATTAACACCTACTTCTTCAAGTTTATCAAAAAATAAAGAAAGATGGGATGGCTGCACGTTTTTTATTTCAATCTGTCCTTCTGTGAGAGCTCCTATAATCATAAAAGTGCCTGCCTCAATGGGATCAGGAATAATTTTGTATGATGTGCCTTTCAAATGATTAACCCCTTCTATTTCAATCGTATGAGTTCCTAATCCTCTAATTCGAGCCCCCATTAAATTAAGCATTTCTCCAAGGGCTTGAACATGCGGCTCAGCAGCGGCTCCTATAATTTTTGTTTTTCCCGAAGCAAGACAAGAAGCCATAATCAAGTTTTCTGTAGCGGTAACACTGAATTCTTTAAGAACTATTTCACTACCCTCTATGGTATTTCTTGAAAAATAATAAAAATCTCCTTCAGCAGATATATTGGTATTTAACTTTCTAAGTGCTTCTAAATGAGTAGTAATTGGACGAACACCTATCCTATCTCCTCCGGGTCTTGCAATTTTAAATTCTTTAAAGCGAGCAAGGAACGCCCCTATTAAAAGCACAGACACTCTTGTTCTTGATACCTTCTCCGCGTCTAATTTAGAAGGGTCAATACTAGAAGTATTAATCCTAAGTCTTCTAGAGGAAAGCCATTCTGTCTTTGCTCCTATTTCTTTTAGCACATCTATCATATTTAAAATATCAACCACTTGAGGAATATTATCAATTACCACATCTTCATCAGTTAAAAGAGAAGCTGCCAAAATCGGTCCAGCAGCATTTTTTGAACCAGATATCTCTACTATTCCATTTAGTGGTTTTTTACCATGAATAACGAATTTCTCCGGCATATGTCTTTTTATTCTAAGCCAAAATCTTAAAATTCGCAAGCCCCCTTAGAATACATTGGCCTGACTTCAATAAAAGGGGTTTTTGAGATATAATAATTAATACAGCAATATGAATAAAAAGATAAGAAATATCCTTATTATAATTTTTGGGATTTTGTTTTTTTTAGGATGTCCTTTGGCAATATTCTATTCGCAAGGATACCGCTTTGATTTTAGAAATAAAAAATTTATAAAAACAGGTGGACTCTTTCTAAAAACGGTCCCAAGACAAACCGACGTTTATCTTGATGGAAAGTTCAAAAAAAAGACTGATATTTTGTTTGGAGAGGCGTTCTTAAACAATCTAATTCCAAAAAAATACGAGATAACAATTAAAAAAGAGGGGTATTTTTCATGGGAGAAAAATTTAGAAGTAAAAAGCGGAACTGTCACAGAAGCAAAAGAAATAACTCTATTTCCAAAGAATTTAGGTTTTTCTTCTCTAACTTCGGATGTCCAAGATTTTACTTTCTCGCCTGACAGAAAATATATGATTCTCAAAAAGATGAATAAAGAGAAATGGGAGTTAAACGTTTTTAATCTTGATAACAACACTCAAAGAAAACTTCTTACCGAAACTGATCTAGAACAAAAAATTGTTTCTAATGATACAAGAGATAACAAACTCAAGTTATTAAAAATCATTTGGAGCCACGACTCAAAAAAAATACTTCTAAAAACGGAAATCGAAAAAAAGACAAAATATTTTATAAAAGAGATTGCTCAGCCAGAGAAAGAAATATCTACTCTTCCGCTACTTGATAACGCTAAAGAAGCATCATTCAATCCCAATAATACTCAAGAATTATTTTTTATCAAAAGTATAAAAGACAAAGATGAGCTCTTTTGGATAAACTACCAAAAAAACCCATCAAAGAATCTTCCCAAACTATTTACAGCGGATGTAGTTACTTACAAAATAAACAATAATAAGATATATTGGCTTACAACTAAAGGATTATTGTATGGATCTGATTCTTTAAAAAACACACCAGAGGTTCTAAATACTGTTCCCTTATCATTTAAAAATAACTCAACATACATTATAGACATAATCAAAAGAGAGATTCTTCTAAGAGAGAATAACATATTATATAAACTTAATTCGAATTCTGGCAATTTCGAGAAAATAAACATTTTCGCAAATCAATTAAAGACCTCGCCTGATTCAAAGAAATTAGCAGCAGTAAATGATCACGAAATCCAAATTATTTTCCTTGAAGATATTCCTTCCCAGCCACAAAGAAAAAGGCAAGAAAAAGTTTTTCTTGCTCGTTTTTCTAAAAAAATCAACAATATATTCTGGCTAAACGACAATTATTTATTATTTAATACCGGCGATAAAATAAAAATAAGCGAGGTTGATAACCGAGACAGCATTAATATTATAAGTATAGAAAAGTTTGAAAATCCAGAAATATTTTTCAACGAAAGCAACAAAAAATTGTATATTCTTAGCAGTGGAACTCTTTATGTTTCGAGAGCTCTATTCTAAAAAACCCAGACATTTTTTATCTTCTTGAAACAAAGATATTATCTTTTAAATAAAACCTCCAAGGTTTTTGAGCCCATTCTTTGGCATAATCAATACCAATTCTCTTGGACGAGGCAATCTGAGATTTTTTTGTTCTTTCGCTGCCTTCTTCTACCCACAATCTTTTTGATTTTACCAAATCTTCTTTATTAAGATTCCTGTCTATCTCTAACCAGCGACAAAGTTTTCCTGGACCGTTAGTTAAGTCAGAAGACACGGATTTCTTGTCAGTAATTGGTTCAACTGCTCTAATAAGGACACACTCAGGAATCCCCTTATCTTGTGTAACTAAATTAAGCATCCAATACATCCCATAGCATAAATAAATATAGGTATGCCCTCCTATTAAATATACTGGTTCATTTCTCTTAGTAATTTTACCTCCGTAAGTATGAGCGGCTTTGTCTTTAGGTCCAATATATGCTTCTACCTCTACAATTTTTCCTTTCTTTATACCTTTCTGAGTCTTTCTCACCAAATATTTTCCCAAAAGTTCGCGCGCAACAACCAATGTTGACCTAAGATAAAAACTGCGTCTGAGTCTTTTTGACATAATTTTTCACTAAATAAAAAAACAGCTTAAGTATCTGGCTGTTTTTTATTTGTTTTCCTCTTGATGATTTTTCTGCTTTTCAATTATTTTTTTAAACTCGTCCCACTTTATATTATCTTTCCCGGCTAACTCGCAAATTTCTCTAAACTGACAGTATTGACATTGCCAATTCTTGGGAAAATCGGGTAATTGTTTAGGAACCAAATTTTTTTCCACATTTACCTTAAGACGACTAAAATCTTCAAGAACTTTTTTAACTTTATTTTCATCGTACTCTACCAAAAACTCTTTCATCATTGAATTATCTTTTCCCTCATAAAGCAGAATTCCTTTTTTTAAGTTAAAGAAATGAAGATAAAGTTGAACTTGTAAAATATGGTCTTCTTTTGGCTTATCCATCTTTTGAAGAATGGTGCTGTTTATACTCTTAAAGTCTACTACATACAATTCATTGTTTATTCTCACAATAGCATCGGCTCTTCCTCCGATATCCTGCTGAGGCGGAATATCAATTTCTGACGCCACAACAATTCCCAAAGAGAAAAGATCTCTCATTAATCTTAAATGAACATAATCGCCCTGGTCAAAAATCCTTAATATCCGAGGCTCCATTTCCTTCCGAGGCGCTTTCTTGAATTTGAAAAATATCTGCCGCGGACACTTTCCAGCATCACTAATATAAAACCTGTTCTTCTCCCGCTCATCTCTTTTATCCTGATAATATTTGTCAATAATTTCTTTAAGCATAGTTTATCTCTTCTGCCATTGAGGAGCTCGGCGGGCACGTTTTAATCCAAATTTTTTCCTTTCTTTCATTCGCGGATCACGTGTAAGATATCCAGCCTTGCGAAGGCGTTTCTTAAATTCTGAATTAAACAAAACAAGGGCTCGAGCAGTTGCATGCCTCACTGCCTCTGCTTGAGCGCTAACTCCTCCTCCTTTTACTAAAATCTGAGTTCTAAACTGCTCAAAACAATTCATTTTCTTAAGAGCTGACGTGGCTGTATCTTGTAATGCTAAGGTAGGAAAATATTCTTGATATGGTTTGCCGTTTACAATAAATTCTCCTTTTCCTTTTGGCCAAAGACGAGCTCTGGCAACAGCCGTTTTTCTTCTTCCCACTGCCTCAAAATATCTTTCTTCTTTAGTTTTTTTCTTAGAAACTTCTTCTTTTTTAGAAGAAGGTTTCTGGGCTTTGGCAGTCTTTTTTATCTTTTTGGGTTGAGTTTTTTCTTTTTTTGATCGTGGCATGTTTATTCAAATTTCAATCTTTTTATTCTCTTTGCTCTTAATTTGTTCTTGGGAAGCATACCAAAAACTGCCCTTCTTAGAACTTCGGCTGGATTTTTCTTAAATACCTTCTCAAGAGGGGTTTCTTTTAATCCGCCCAAGAATCCACTATGACGATAATATTTTTTCTGCTTTAATTTCTTGGGAGTTATTTTAATTTTCTCCACATTTTTCACTATCACTACAGCACCCATATCCTCATGGGGCCGAAAACCTGGTTCATCCTTACCTTGAAGCAAAACAGAAATTCGAGAAGCAAGTCTTCCCAATGCCTTATTAGTCGCATCTATAATATGGGTTTTTCTTTTTATCATACCAGTTCTATTATCACCATTTTAGCATTGTCCCCTTTTCTGGGACCTACTTTAATAATCCTCGTATAACCGCCTTTCCTTTGAGCATAACGAGGAGCAATTTCCTTTTCTAACTTTTTCACTGCCCGAGAAGAAAGATGCCGCAACAAAAACCTTCTCTTTGCCAAATCCATTTTCTTGGCTTTTGAAATATATCTATGTAAAACTTTAGTAACTTCCTTAGCTCTGCTCTCGGTTGTTCTAATTCTTTCTTTTAAAACTAAATTGTTTACAAGACTTTTCAAAAAAGCTTCTCTTTGATCTTTTTTTCGGCTAAATTTTCTGCCTTTCTTTCTTTTTCTCATATAAATTATTGTTTTAGTTCAAAGCCTAATTTTTTAATTACTTTCTTAACTTCTCCTACCCCCTTCTCGCCCATTCCTTTCATTGCCAGTAAGTCTTTCTCCTTCTTTCTTAAAAGTCCGGCGAGCGTCTTAATACCATTTTGAGACAGGGCACTAACTGTACGAGCAGAAAGTTTAAGATCATCTATTTTTATATCTGTGGGAGAATTGCTTTTCTTTTCTTTTTCCTTTTGGGTTTTCTTTTCTTCTAAAGATTCCGATGATTTTGAAAATTCTTCAGAAATCATAGAAAAATGTCTCATTAAAATATCGGATGCTTTGGCTAATGCTTCTTCTGGAGAAATTGTTCCATCCGTCTCAACTTCGATCTGAAGCTTATTAAAATCTGTTCTTTTACCAACTCTCATATTTTCTACGTGAAAAGCAACTCTCTTCACGGGAGTAAAAATAGCATCTAGTTGAATCTCTCCTATAGCAAGTTTCTCTTTTTCTCTTTGTTCTACAGGAACATAACCTATTCCTTTCTCAATCTGGATTTCCATCTCCAAGCTCGCATTTTTGCTTGTGAGGGTAGCAATATGCGCTTCTGGGTTAATTAACTCTACCTGAGAAGGTAGTTCAAAATCCTTCCCTTTTACTTCTCTTTCTCCCTTAACCTTCAATGTAGCTTTTTGAGGCTCGGAAGTGTATATTTTGAATCTAAGCTGTTTGAGATTCTGGCAAATTACAATTACATCTTCCAAAATGCCATCTATAGTAGAAAATTCATGATGGACTCCTTTAATTTTTACTTTAGTAGCAGCCGCTCCTTCCAAAGACGAAAGAAGAACCCTTCTTAAAGAATTCCCAACAGTAACTCCGTAACCCGGATAAAGCCCTTCTATCTCAAAAATAGCTAAATTTTTACCTTTTTTTTCAATAATTTTTGGTTTACCGGGTAAAAAAATCATATGTTTATTTTTAATTAAAATACTGTTTTATAAATTAATTATATTTTATCTAGAGTAAAACTCAAAAATCATAGAAATTTCTACTGGAGGAGCAACCTCCTCTAAAGAAGGGAGGGATTTTATTGTTCCTTCTAATTTTTGAGGGTCTAAAGAAATCCAAGAAGGTGTTTGTTTCTTCTTCAAAAGAGCAACAAGGTTTTTAAAAACGCCTTTCTTCCGAGAACTTTCAGCTATACTCACCTTATCTCCTTTCTTGAGTTGGTAGCTAGGGATATTAACTTTTTTGTTGTTTATCAAAAAATGACCGTGAGAAATTAACTGCCGAGCCTGCGCTCTAGAATTAGCAAATCCCATTCTGAAAACAATATTGTCGAATCTCGTTTCCAACTTTTGAATTAAGATAGTAGGAGCATCTTTGCCTTCTTTTGATCCTGACTGTGCTCTTTTCTTAAGAACTTCTTTGACATAGTTTTTAAACTGGGTTTCTTCTAAATTGTACCAGTTTCTTAATTTTTGTTTTTCTCTCAATTCTCTATTATATTCAGACATTGTAGTTCTTCTTTTCTTTCTTTTACCAGGAGGATAAGGCTTTCTAACCATTGGACATTTGGAAGAAAAACATTTCTCTCCCTTAAGAAAGAGTTTTGTTCCCAACCTTCTACATATTTTACATTTGGATTGTTTTGAAGTAGTAACCATATTCTAATTATCTAAACTCGCCTAACTTTAGGAGGACGACAACCGTTATGAGGAATAGGAGTAATATCTTTTATTAAAATTATATCCAATCCATGAGCAGCTAGAGATCTCAAAGCAGAATCTCTACCCGAGCCGATTCCTTTTACAAACACACTTACTTTCTCTATTCCTAATTTTTTAGCACTTTCGCAAATTTTTGTGGCTACTTGAGAAGCGGCAAAAGGAGTAGCTTTTTTTGTTCCTTTGAATCCAATTTTTCCGGCGCTGCTACTTGATAAAACATTGCCAGAAGAATCAGTAAGAGTTATTAAAGTATTATTATAAGAAGACTTTATATAAATCCTTCCCTCTCTAACTTTCTTAGAAGTTTTGATCTTAACTTCTTTTCGCAGTTTCTCTTCTATTTTTTCTCTTTCTTTCAACAATTCTTCTTGACTTTTTTTGATTATTCTCTTTTTTCCCATAATGCTTTTATATTTTTATATATTCATTACTTCGGAGCAGGAGCCTTTCTTTTACCGGAACCAACTGTTCTCCTTACATTACCTCTAACAGTCCGGTTATTGGTTCTTGTCCGTTGACCTCTGACAGGTAAACCTTTCATATGCCTGATTCCGCGCCAACAACCTATATCCTTTAACCTTTTTATAGACATCATTTTCTCTCGCCTTAATTCTCCTTCTGTTTTACATCGTTTCTCAATAATTTCTTTTAGCCGATTAACTTCTTCTGATTTAAGATCCTTTCCCCTTCTTTGAGGATCAATACCTGCTTCGCTTAATATCTTTTTTGACAAACTCAAACCTACCCCATAAATATAGGTTAAACCAATAACAATTTGTTTATTATCAGGAATGTTTACTCCTCCGATACGCAACATAAAATAAAAAATCCTTAAATAGAATAAATTTGATAACTTATTTCAAGAACAAAAAGATTATTATCCCTGTCTTTGCTTGTGCTTTGGGTTCTTACAAATAACATAAATCCGACCTTTGCGCCGCACGATCTTACAATTTTTACAAATTTTTTTAACTGATGATCGAACCTTCATAATATAAAAATAAACTAAAAAGCAACTTCAGTGAAGAAAAAGATTATTTTTTTCTATAAACAATTCTTCCTCTACTTTTATCGTATTGAGACATTTCCACTGTTACTCTGTCGCCAGGCAAGATTTTAATCCGAAAACGCCTTATCTTGCCAGAAAGATGCGCTAAAATTTCTGAACCATCTTCAATCCTTACTTTAAAAGAAGCACTCGGCAGAGCCTCCAGCACTACTCCTTCCACATATTCTTTTTTTTCTTTCTCTTTCTGAGAATGAGTATTTTTATTCATTTAGAAACTTGTCTTATAAGATAGCAAAAAAATATATCTTAGTCAACCCTTTGGGTTAAATCTAATTCTATCTTTACCCTCTTCTGGGAAGATGGTAATCTCTTTCTCCAAAAAGGGCGGACCTTAATATCTGCTTTTGAAATCTCTTGCATGGCTTCGAGTATTTTTCTTGCCTCAAGGACCTTTTTCCCAAGAATTTTTTCCCTTAAATTATCTAAATCAATTGCAGGATAAATATTCCCTGCGAATTTTAAATTCACTATCATTTTACCTGACTTAAAATCAACACTTTGAGGATCCCAATGAAACTCTAAACTATCACTATAAATCTTTTTTCCTTCCGGGAGTTTATCCTCTATTAATTTTTCTAAATCATCTTTTTTAAACACCAAGGCAATTGACCTTGTTTTCGCCTCAAAATCAAATTTGTCTGTCTGGGTCCCCACCTCTGGAGAAGAAGTCGATTGAACTTCTTGAAAAAGAGCCTCTTTCAATAAAACTGAGTTGGAATCCGACGCTTTTTTTTCAATTACTTTCTTACCTTCTTCTTTGAGAATATTCACTACTGAGTCTTGTGCTTGCTGAATATCTTCTTCTGTAACTTGAGGTTTTTCTCCTCGAAAACCTCCTTTCATTGGCTCGAAAGATTTTGCATAGAATTTTGTATAAAGAGGAGTTCCCACAAGCCCTGGAATAGAAAAAGTAGTAGGCCCAATATTGTATTCTTCACCAGGTTGATCAGCAACCACTTTAACATCTAGATATCCTGGCACTTCTTTTCCTTTTTCTATTTTTTTGCCAGGAACTACTATTCGAGTTGGTGTACGGAAAATCTCGCCAGAAGCAGCCATAAAACGGGTACTTGCCCGTAATGGTTGAGCAAGGGTAGAATAGTTGTTATAAACTCTAATAATTCCTTCTGCCTTCTTGGCAGTGATAATTTTCCCAGAAGCCGGAAAAGATTTAGTAAGGGAGTTTGTTTCTTCCAGAAGGTATCCCGGAATCGTATCTGTAAAAATATCTACCTTCTCGATATCTTTATCAATATTAATAACAAATTCAGAATTAAATTTCTCCATCTTTGGCACAACACTCACTTGGGCTTTTGCATTAATAAAAGAATAAAGAATTAAAATCACAAACAATACTCCAACCAAGGAAAGAATTTTTCTTTTCCCAACTCTTCTAAACTTAAAGATAGGAACCCAGTTCCTCTTTTTAGGAAACGTTTCAAAAGATCTCCTGAAACTATTTGGAGGAATAATATCAATTACTTCTTTTTTGTTTTCTTTTGAAGACATTTTAATTGTTTTTTTCTAAAACAGCACGTATCCTCCTCACTCCCGCTCCCGAGCTTTCTTCTTTAATAATCCTAAAATGACCTAATTCAGAAGTTCTTTTCACATGAGGACCGGCGCAAATCTCTTTAGAGAATTTACCTATTGAATAAACGCTAACACGCGGAGGATATTTTTCTTTAAAAAAAGCCAGCGCTCCTGATTTAACTGCTTGTTCATAAGTCATCTCTTCCTTCTTTACTTCTAAATCTTCTCTAATTTTCTGGTTAACTATATCCTCTACTTTTTTCACTTCTTGCGGTGTTAGTTTTTGAGGATGTGAGAAATCAAAACGAAGTCTTTGAGAATTTATATCCGAACCCATCTGACGAACATGATTTCCCAAAACTTTCCGAAGGGCTTGATGAAGAAGATGAGTGGCAGTATGAAGCTTTGTCGCTTCATAACTTGCTCCCTTTCCTATACCGCCGAATTTCTTCTCAGCCCCGGCACGTGAAATTTCCTGATGTTTTTTAAATGCTTCCTGAAAACTTTCTTTATTTTTTATCTTCCTTCCTTTTTCTCTTGCAATTTCTTCTATCATCTCTAAAGGAAAACCATATGTTTCGTATATCCGAAAAGCATCTTTCCCTTCTATATCGCCTTGTGCAAGAATTGAGATAGTTTCCTTTATACCTCTTTCCAAGGTCCTGGCAAACTTCTCTTCTTCATTCTGAAATACAGTTAAAATATCGGCTTGATAAGACTGCACTTCCGGATAAATATCACGATAATTTTCAATTACTATCTTACCTAAATCAATCAAAAATCCGTTTTTCAATCCCTGCATTCTTCCAAACCTCATCATTCTTCTTAAAAGTCTTCTTAAAATATATCCCCTTTCTACATTAGAAGGAACAATCCCTTCGCTTGCTATAAAAACAGAAGCTCTGATATGATCGGCAAGAATCCTAAAAATCCTTTTATTTTCCTGATATTTTCTGCCAGACAAGCTTTCTATTTTAGAAATCAGAGGCAAGAAAAGATCTGTTTCGTAAGCAGAAGGTTTGTTATTTAATATGGCCGTTAATCGCTCAAGTCCCATTCCCGTATCTACATTTTTCTGATCTAAAAGAATATACTCCCCTTTTTGGGTTTTGAGATACTCCATAAAGACCAATGTCCACAACTCCGCAAATCTCTTGCACCGTGGACAATTAGGACCGCAACCTGGTCTCCCGCATCCAAACTCTTCTCCCCTATCATAAAAAATCTCAAGGCATGGCCCGCATGGACCTGTTTCTGATACCGGTCCCCAAAAATTATCTTCCATTCCAAATTCAAGTATCCTTTCTTTAGAAAACCCCGCTTTCCTGCAAAGATTAAATGCTTCATTGTCTCGAGGAATATTCTTCTCTCCTTTGAAAATAGTAACCCAAAGGCGGTTCTTGTCTAAGCCCAAACGATCCAGTAAAAATTCTAAAGCATATTTAATCGATCCTTCCCTGAAATATCCATTCTCGTCTTCTCCCACAGACCAATTACCGAGCATCTCAAAAAAAACATGATGAGTATCGTCCCCAATATTTTCGATATCGCCTGTGCGAACACATTTTTGACAAGAAGCAAGATGCCTTGTTCCAAAATCTTTTAACACATCTTTTTCACCCGCCAGATATAAAGAAAATTGCTGCATTCCAGCGGTGGTAAATAACACGCTTGGATCTGCAGGAATAAGCGAAGAAGAAGGCACTATCTTATGCCCGTTTTCTTTAAAAAAATCTAAAAACTTCTTCCGTATCTCTTTGGAATCCATAGTTTAATTTTAACTCTACCTTAAGACAAAATCAAATAAAATTACAGGAAGCATGAAATAAAAAAATCAGAACATATAATTTCTGAATTACAAAAAATTCTATCCCAAGAAGGATTAAGAAAATCTATCAGCTACAATAGAAGCAACATATGCTTCTGGTTTTATTTTTGGTTCAAAGCCGTTACCGCGAATCAGACCAGTGACTTCTTTTATCATATCTCTGGTAACGCCTTCTTCTCCGATGTCTGCGTGAATATACTTAAATTGATATTTCTTAATATCAGGAATTTTTTGAACTTCTGAATTTAATTTTTCTCTCAAACTCAAAGCTAAATCGCATGAAAGTAAAACCTCTTCTAAAATTCTTTGATGCCAGTTAAAAAACTTTTTATTTTTATACTTTATTTTTCTAAGAAAAAATCTGCCTCCTTCTCCTTTTCTCAAAACTACCACCGCAACCGGAAAATGAGGTTCCTCGCTAGAGGAAGAGTCACAACCAACAATAACCTCGTATTCTCTTTGAGGTTTTTCTCTAATCCAGCTAGTTATCTCTTTAATAAGTCCACTAAAACTTAGATTGCCTCTGCTTGGATTATAAAATTTTCCTTTACATATATCCTTCATAACAGTTAGGGATGATTTAGGAAAAATAACAAAAAAATACCTTTGTTGTCAAATTCCTTCCGAATATTTTATAATTTTCACAAATTCCTTATATCTAAGAGAAGCGCCTCCAATCAAAAGACCTTTCATTCCTGACTCTTTTAAATAATCAATGGCGTTTTTTTCGTTTACACTTCCTCCATAAAGAACAGGGATTTCCTCTGCCACTTTCCTGCTGTATAGTTTGCTCATAACCTTTCGAATAAAGAGATTTGTTACCTGCGCCTCCACAGGCCTACATGCTTTACCTGAACCTATGGCCCATACAGGCTCATACGCAATTATTAATTTTAAAATATCTTTTCTTGATACACCCTTCAGAGCCTTTTTGAGCTGAAAAGAAAGCACTTTGGAAAATTCCCCCTTATTTTTTTCTTCTTCTGTCTCACCAATACAAAGAATTGGCTTAAGATTTTCTTTAATGACCGCTTTTACTTTTTTGTTAATCATTGAATCCGTCTCTTTAAATAAGCGACGTCTTTCTGAATGACCCACAATAATATAGCTACAGCCTACACTTTTAAGCATTGGAACAGATACTTCGCCATCAAACGCTCCCTGGTCCTCCCAGAAACAATTCTGGGCTCCTATTTTTATTTTTGAACCTTTAGTTTTGAGTTTCGGAATATATACAAAAGGAGGACAAATCACTACTTCTGTTTTCCTAACATTTCTTGCTCCTTGTTTGATTTTTTCGAAAAGTCTTTTTGCTTCTCGAATTGATTTAGGATGACATTTCCAATTGGCTACTATAAACGTTTTCATAATAATTAATTATTGTTTTCTTAAATATTGAGCGGCTTTTTCTGGTTCTACAGTAGAAATTTCAATCCGTGCTCCCAACTCGAAACCTGCCCAGGTAGAAGTTTTTGGCAAAATAGTAAAATGCCAGTGATAATATGAATAATCCTTTCCGTCACAAGGGGCAGTATGAAGATAGAAATTGTATGCAGGGTCGCCTAATCCTTTATATAACTTATGCATAGCAACCCTGAAAGCTTCCGCTAACTGCCGCTTTTCTTTTTCGTTCATTTTCTCAAAATATGGCTGATGTTTTTTGGGAGAAATAATTAATTCAAAAGCAGATTTTGAAGCAAACGGACAGACCACCATAAAATCACGGTTTTCAAAAACAATTCTCTTCTTTATTTTCCTTTCCCATTCTCCCATTATGCAATAAATACACTTTTTATGTTTTCTAAAAAATTTCCTCGAATTAACCAAAGCGTTTCTCAAGTCTACATCAACAAGAGGAGTAGTAATAATTTGAGAGTGGGGATGAGCAATTGAAGCACCGGCTTCCTGACCATGATTGTGAAAAATAGAAATATAGCTAACAAATTTTTCTTTCATCAACTCTAAATATCTTGACTGATAAACGTCGATTAATTCTTTCACTTCTTTTATTGAAAATCTCGCTAACGAACGATCGTGGTCACGAGTTACTACCACTTCATGAAAACCAGCAGCATTGATTTTATGATAAATACCTCCTTCCGTTTGCCTATTAAGTTCGGAGGAAGGAAAAAATGCAGGATACTTGTTAGGAATAACAATCGTCGTCCAGCCAGAAGGAATTTTACCATTTTTTAAAAAAACTCTTTTTCCATGAGAAAAAATAAGAGTAGGAATTTCCTGATCCTTTAATCGACAAAAAGGACAAAATTTTTTGGAAACTTTTTTCTTTTTTCTTTTTTCTTTTTTAAAAGTCTCTGGACGCCTTGCTCTGCCTGTAGCAATGACTACCCAGTCGCGTGAAACAGTGTCATAACGGAGTTCAGAAGGAAATTTAGAAAGAGGTTTTTTTATCATATACTTTTTTTATTATGTTCAGTCTTATTTTTACTAAATCAAAACCCATTTTTGCCATATTTTTAAACTTTACTTTCGAGTGAGGGTCATTCACCCACCTAATTGGAACTTCTTTTACTTTGTATCCTAAAAGTTTAGCAATAACCAACATTTCCACATCAAAAGAAAAACGGTCAATTCGACATCGGGGAAAAATATCCTCCACTGCTTTTTTAGTAAAACACTTAAAGCCGCACTGAGTATCTTTAATGTCCCACAAACCAGTAAATATATTTGTCAGAAGCCTGAAAGCCCTGCCTGTTTGCCTTCTAAACCAAGTTTGAGGAGGATCAAGAATCGCTCCTTTTATTGCTCTTGAACCAACAACCACATCATATCCTTCTTCAAAATATGGCCAAAACTTCTCTATGTGGTCAATAGTGGTGGAATTGTCAGCATCCGTAAATAAACGAAATTCTCCTGCTGCCTGAAGCATTCCTTGCCTTGTTACAAAACCTTTTCCTCTGTTTTGCTCATTATCAATTAGTTTGAGGTTTTTAATTGTCTTCATTGCTTCCCGAACAACATCAACAGTTCTATCTCTTGAACCATCACTCACTACTATAATTTCAGAATCATAGTCCTGCGAGGAAAGGTATTTGTCTATTTCTTTCAAGGTGTTATTTATTCTTTTCTCCTCGTTGTAAGCAGGTATAATTACTGAAAGACGCATAGTGTTGATTGAGAGTTAAAAATATTTATTTATTATAACATTTTCTCGAAAAAAAAATAGACGCTACTTGAGCGCCTTTTTTAATTCTCATCTCCGAGGAATTATATCTTAAATTATATCTTCGTCAATATTCTACATCCGTCTTTTGTTACTGCTACTTCATGCTCAAAGTGAGCCGACAAAGAGCCATCCTTTGTTGAAAAACCATAACCATCAAGAGATTTCTTAATTCGCCAATCTCCCATTGTAACCATTGGTTCAATACAAAACACCATGCCTTCTTTTATAATCTCACCTGTGTGTCTTTTTCCGTAATTCAAAATCTGGGGTTCTTCATGAAGTTCTTTCCCGATTCCATGACCACAAAGATCACGCACAACACCAAACCCCTGTGACTCAACATATCTCTGAATAGTATTACCAATATCACCAGTAGTATTTCCAGGTCTGACTTTCCGAATCGCCACTCGCAAAACGTCTTTTGTAATCCTAATCAGGCGAAGAGCTTCAGGAGATATTTTCCCTACTCCAACGGTTAGAGCCATATCAGAATGAAATCCTTTATAGAAAAGTCCCAAGTCCAGAGAAACAATATCGCCTTCTTTTAATTTACGTTGTGAAGGAATACCATGAACAATCTCTTCGTTTATCGAAACACAAAGCGTGGCAGGAAAACCGTTGTATCCCTTAAAAGAAGGTTTGGCTCCGAATTTCAAAATAAGGCTTTCTGCAATCTTATCTAATTCTTTTGTAGTAATACCGGGTTTTGCTTGCCCTTTCAACTGCTCCACAACCTGAGCCAAAATTCTGGCTCCTTCTTCCATTATCTGAATTTCTTCTTTGGTTTTAATGGGAATCATTAGAAATTTCTAAGACTTTTAAAATATCTTCATGGAGTTCGGCCGGTGTTTGTTTACCTTTCACTTCTTTAATGTTCAATCCTTCTTCCTTGAAATAATCTATTAAAGGAAGTGTTCTTTCTTTATATTCTTTTATTCTTACTTTCATTACTTCTACATTATCAAGAACCCTAACAATTAATTTCGAACCATCTAAGGGGCATCGAGTAAGGTTTTTTGTCTCCTCATTATATAAAATTGGATGCCTCATCAGAGAACAAAGACGTCTATGGGAATTTCGAAAAATAGATTCTTCCTCGGGGAGATCAATTAGAATTACATCTATGTTTTCTTTGCCATAAAGTTCTTTCAACAAAGGAATCACTGCTCTTCCTTCATAAAGCGTGCGGGGGGAGCCAGCCATAACTAAGTTTTTTCCCTCATCAAAGAGATTCTTTATTTTTTCTTTTATGAGATAAGTCACAAAAGGAGGGCTGCATAAAATTCCTTTTTCAAACAACTCTTTTTCTTTTGCTATGAAAAATTTCTCTCCATTTACCTCAACAAAATCTCCTTCATTTGATTGACCGAATTTCTCTTCTATTATTTTTGATGTTTCTAAATAGTGAAGATTTAGTTTCTCAGAAAGAAGATAAGCTTGTGTCCCCTTGCCTGAACCCGGAGGTCCGATAATGATAATAACTGATTTATTCATAGTTAAAATTAAATTAAATTAAATTAAAGCAAAGTAAAGTAATTATTTTTGCCTGGAGGGCGGGTTGGGTTTGATTCTGAGTAAAATGAAGAATGGCAAAAATAATTTCTTTACCAAGCGATTCTTTTAATTAAAATGTTTCGTATTCTCTCATCCTAAGTTGGGCTTTAATCTGCTTCATTGTCTCAAGGACAACACTGACTACAATCAGTAAAGCCGTGCCTCCAATCAAGAATCGAAAAGCCGAAATACCAGTAATTCCCTGAATTATTGATGGTAGAATCGCTATCATTCCAAGAAAGGTGGCTCCAATAAATAAAATTCTGTTTAGAATATATTTAATAAATTGAGCCGTGCTCTCTCCCGGTCTGATTCCTGGAACAAAACCTCCCATTTTCTGAAGATTTTCCGCTATCGCTTTAGGATCAAAAGTAATGGCTGTATAAAAATAAGTAAAAGCAAAGACTAAAATAAAATAGAGAATTCCATAAAACCAAGGGTTTTGGAAAAGATTATTTACATTTTCTGCTATATCTGATAAGACACCTACACCAAGTGCAGAAAAGAAATTTGCCATCATTCCCGGAAGGAGCATTAAAGACAAAGCAAAGATAATCGGAATTACTCCTGCCGGATTAATATTCATAGGCAGATATGTAGAAACGCCTCCATACATCCTCATTCCTCTTACTCTTTTAGCATAAGAAACAGGAATATTTCTTCTTCCCTCGGTTATCATAACTACTCCTGCAACTATAACCAAAGCTATCCCAAAAAAGAAAATATAGGAAGGGATCCGGGAAGGATTTCCTCCAACATCCATATAACTTTGATATATCGACATTGGGGTTCGAGCAATAATTCCGGCAAAAATCAAAAGAGAAATTCCATTGCCAATCCCTTTTTCAGTAATAAGCTCTCCTAACCACATCAACAAAACACTTCCAGCCACAACTGTCAATACTGACGTAGCAAGCAAAACTGGTGACATTTCCCCTATAATCCCTTGGCGCTGGAATAATGTCAGCATGGCAAATGATTGCAGAGCGGCTAGAGGAACCGCAAGAATCCTTCCATACTGATTAATTTTTTGACGACCGGCTTCTCCTTCTTCTTTATACATTTTCTCTAATTGAGGAAAAATCATTGTCAAAAGTTGCAAAATAATCACAGCAGTAATGTATGGTCCAAGACCCAACATTACAATTGAAAGACGGCTCAAAGCCCCACCGGTAAAGATATTCATAAGACCAAGCATCTGGTTGCCGGCAAAAAATTCTTTTAACCTCGAGGTGTCTATCCCAGGAACAGGGATGTTTGCCATTATTCTAAAAACCACAAATACTCCTAGTACAAACAGAATTTTCTTTCTTAAGTCGGGAATTTTAAAGACTTGTAATAAGTTCTTAAGCCACATAAATTTAATTTTGTTTTTTTAACTCTTTGACTTCTCCCCCTGCTTTTTCTATTTTTTCATTCGCTTTTTTTGAAACTCGACACCCTTGTATTATTAATGTTTTTTTGATTTCTCCCTTTCCTAAAATCTTTACCGAAGGAATTCTTCCCTTAATTTTTTGAATCAAACCCTTTTGGAGCAATACTTGAGGAGTTACTTTTTCTTTTTGGTCAAAATTTTTCTCAAGGACATCTAAGTTAATTATAACAGGTTTTTCAGATATCGGATTAAATTTGTATCCTCTAAGCTTTGGGTATTTTTTTATCAATTCTCTAATAATCGGTTGAAATTTTGCTCCTGCCCTTGCTTTCTGCCCTTTAATACCTTTGCCGGAATAAGTTCCTTTCTTGCCCCCTCGGCCAATCCTCTTTTTTTTCTTTCGTGAATGTTCTGGTTTTAATTGATGAATCTGCATACTACTTATCTTTGCTTTAGTTTTAATTTTTTAAAGGCAGATAACACTGCTCTGGCATTATTTATTTTGTTTCTTGATTTTGACACAACTTTTGAAGAAATATCTTCTATTCCTGCCAGGCTACAAATAACCCTTACTGTTCCACCCGCGACCAGCCCCCTACCTTTTCTTTGAGGACGAAGTAGAACTTTCGCGGCTCCGTACTTTGCCTGAACCTCAAAAGGAATAGTACCATTCACTATAGGAACTCTTATAAGATGTTTTTTGGCTTTTCTAGTTGCTTTTTCTACTGCTTGAGCAACATCTAATCCTTTTCCTATTCCCATTCCAACATTTCCTTTTCTGTCTCCAACAACTATGACTGCCCTGAAGCGAAGACGTCGTCCCCCTCTCGTCATTCTTTCAGTACGAGTTAAGTCTAATAACTTTGATTCGAATTCTTCTTTAGAAGAAGGTGTTTCCTGTTTTTTTTCTTTCTGTGAGACTTTTTCCATAATTTGGCTTAATTTTTTAAAATTCAAGTCCTCCCTCTCTAGCTCCTTGAGCAAGAGCCTTTACCCTTCCGTGATAAACAAACCCTCCCCTGTCAAAAACCACTTTTTTTATTTTCTTTTCCTGGGCTTTTTTGGCAATTAATTTCCCTACCTCGTAGGCTATTTTTATTTTTGTACCCTCTTTTTTATCTTTAGAAGTTTTTGGAGTATCCGACTTCTTCACCTCATAATCACTTGCGCTCAAAATAACTTTCCCTGTCTGGTCGTCAATCAATTGACAATAAATATGACGATTTGAGCGAAAAACACAAAGACGAGGAACTTGGGAAGTACCCGAAACTTTACTTCTTATGCGACGATGACGTCTTAACCTTCTCTGTAATTTATCGCAAAGAGTCATAATAACTTTAATTACTATTGAGTAGTTGTAGCCGCCTTCTTTCCTTCTTTCTTGATAACTTCTTCGCCTAAATATCTTATGCCTTTTCCTTTATAAGGTTCAGGTGGACGAAGTTTTCTGATTTTTGCGGCTATTTGCCCAACAAGCTGTTTGTCAATTCCTTGAACGCTAATAATGTTTTTTTCCACGCTAAATTTTATTCCTTCGGGTTTCTTAATCTTTACGGGGTGCGAAAAACCAAGATTGAGAACAAGGTCTTCTCCCTCAAGAGCAGCTCTATATCCTATTCCTCTTATTTCTAATTTTTTCTCAAACCCTTCCACAACGCCCTTAATCATATTAGCAAGAAGCGCCCTTGTTAACCCCCAGAAAGCACTGGTTTTTTTTGTTTTTTTCTGAGGAAAAACAATAATTTTTCCGTCCTTTAACTCGATAGAAATTTCAGGACGATACTGATAAGATAATTCGCCTTTTGGCCCTTTCACTATAATAGTTCTATTTTCTATTTTAACTTCTGCATCTTTCGGTATTTCAATTGGTTTTTTTCCTATTCGAGACATATACTAATAATTAAATAATTTTACCAAACTTCACAAATTATCTCCCCCCCAGTTTTATTACGTCTTGCCATTTTATCTGTCATTAATCCTTTTGGAGTAGAAATAATAGCAATACCAAATCCTTCTTTCACTCTTTTAATTTTTTTCACTGGCAAGTATACCCTATGACCTGGTTTGGACACCCTCTTAATTCCAGAAATGGCTGGTTCTCCTTCTGTATATTTCAGATAAATTTTGATACTTTTTCTATTTCCCCTTCCTGTCCTCTCTACTTTTTCTACAAACTTATTCTCTTCCAGAATACGCGCAATTTCATATTTAAGACGAGAAAAAGGAATCCTTACTTCACTTAATGAAGCCATTTGAGCGTTTCTTATTCTGGTTAACATGTCGGCTATTGGATCAGTCATAATTTTATCATTTTACCAAGACGATTTTTTGACACCCGGGATTAGTCCACGATTAGCCATTTCTCTAAAACATATCCTGCATAATCCGAATTTTCTCATATACCCTCTTTTTCTTCCACATCTAAAACAACGTCGAACGACCCGAGTTTTAAATTTTGGTTGTTTTTTTGATTTAACAATTTGTGATTTTTTAGGCATTTTCTTTTTTTATCGGAAATCCAAGTAATTTAAAAAGTTCCAGCCCTTCTTCTTTCGTTTTTGCATTAGTTACTATTGTAATCTCAAATCCAAAAATTTGTTTAGCTCTCTCAGGAGACACTTCAGGAAAGACAATGTGTTCCTTAATCCCAACTGTTAGATTTCCTTCCCTGTCTACAGACTTTTGACTAATTCCTTTAAAATCTCGCGAACGAGGAAGAGCAATATGAATTAACCTTTCTAAAAAATCATACATTTTCTGACCCCTCAAAGTACAAACAGCTCCAACAGGCATTCCTTTACGAACTTTGAAACTAGAAATCGACTTTCTGGCATTTCTTAGAACTGGTTTTTGACCTGTTATTAAAGCAAGATCTTTTATAAAAGAATCTATAATCTTATCTCTTTCCTGACCGGTTTTCCCAGTTATATGCTTTCCAAACCCAACGTTTACCACTACTTTCTTTATAGAAGGCACGGCCAGATTATTTTTATAGCCAAACTTCTCTTTCATTTTAGGAATCGCCTCCTTATTATATTTTTCTTTCAAATGAATTATCATATTTCTTTTTTACATTTTTTGCAAATTCGATATTTCTTTTTTCCCTCGATTTTGTAACCAACTCGGGTCGGCTGTTTACAGTTAGGGCATATCAATTTTACATTAGAAACATGAAAAGGAGCCGGCATTTCAACAACCTGACCTTTCTCTCCTGATTTACGGGGACGAACATGTTTCTTAACAATATTTACTCCCTCGACAACTATTCTCTCTTTTTCTGGCAAAGCCTTAATAACTTTACCTTTTTTGCCACGATATTTCCCCGAAATAACTAAAACTTGGTCTCCTTTTTTAATCTTCATATTCTTGTTTTCTTAAACTAATTCTGGGGCTAAATTGGCTATTGTTTTAAACCCTTTTTCTTTTATCTCTCGCGGTATAGGCCCAAAAATTCTTCCTCCTTTTGGCTCTTTTTTGGGTCCTAAAATTACAGCAGCGTTTTCGCTAAAACGAATATAGGTACCGTCTTTTCGACGAAAATTTCTTTTCTGACGAACAACAACTGCTCGAACTACCTGATGCTTTTTAACTTCCTTGCGAGGCTCGGCTTTTTTCACCGAAGCAACAATTATATCGCCGATTTGAGCGTATCTCCTTCGAGTACCGCCGGGAACTTTAATACACTGGATCAGTTTTGCTCCACTATTATCGGCTACATTTAACATTGTTCTTTCTTGAATCATAGATATTTAAAACTAATCTATTTTTTTAATCACCTTCCATTTTTTTTCCTTGCTCACCGGACGACATTCTTCAATCATAACTTTATCCCCTTCTTTTAAATCAGCAATGTCGCAATGCGCTTTATATTTCTTATGAACGATATATCTTTTCTTATACTTTGGGTGTATTTTTGTCCTACCAACCTTCACAACCACAGTTTTTTGCATCTTACAAGAAATTATTATTCCTTTTAATTGACGTTTAGGCATAATTTTAATCTCTTTTCTCGTTTAAAATAGTTAGTATTCGAGCAATATCTTTTCTTAACTCTCTGATTTCGCTTATCTTTTTTACCTTTCCAGAGGCTAAATTAAACTTCATTTCCCGTAATTTCTCTCGAAGCTCAGCAAGCATTTTCTGAAGCTCTGATTTTGATTTTTGACGTAACTGATTTATCTTCATTGTTTTTTAATAATTTTGGTTTTCACAGGCAATTTATCACCCGCTTTTCTCAAAGCTTCTCTGGCTTTATCTTCAGAAATTCCTTCTAACTCAAATAAAATTCGTCCCTTTTTTACCCAAGCAACATAGAACTCAACACTTCCTTTTCCTCCGCCCATAGGAACTTCTGTCCCTTTTCTAGTAATAGGTTTGTCGGGAAAAATTCTAATCCACAACTTTCCTCCTTTTCTAATATATCTAATTATAACTCTCCGTGCCGCTTCAATTTGTCGAGCAGTAATCCATTTCGTATCCAAACTTTTAAGACCGAATGTCCCGAATTTAAGTTCGGTTCCCCGTGTTTCTATTCCTTTTGCTCTTCCTTTTTGCCATTTTCTATGTTTTGTTTTCTTTGGCGCTAACTGCATATTAAAACATCTTTTCCTTAAAGTTTTTCGCCTTTGTACATCCAAACCTTTACTCCAATTGTTCCGTATGTACAATGAGCCCTTGATTCTCCGTAATCAATATCTGCTCTTATGGTCTGCCGAGGAAGTTTTCCTTCTTTTAGCCACTCTTTGCGAGCAATCTCTGTCCCGTTTAACCTTCCAGATACTTCTAACTTTACTCCTTTTATGTCTCTATTAGTCATCACTTTACTCAAGGCTCTTTTTAAAACTCTTCTGTAGGGAGTTCTTCTTTCCAACTGTTGAGCAATCCATTGGCTCACCAATGTTGCACTCGTCCAAGGATTCTTAATGCCCTGAATTTCTAATTTTAGTTCTTTCTTTTTCTCTATTTTTAAAATTTTCTTGATTAATTCTTCTCTTAGCTTCTCAATACCTTCTCCTCCTCTACCAATCGCCAATCCTGGTCGAGCACAATAGATAATCACATTAATTTTTCCGGGGAATCTCTCAATCTCGATTTTTTCCACGCCGGCATTTTTTAACTTGTCAGAAAGAAACTCTCTAATTCTAAAATCTTCTTCTAAATTTTTAGAAAAATCTTTTTTTTCTATCCAGCGAGAATTCCAGTGCGCAGTTTCTTTTATTCTAAATACTTTTGGGTGAACTTTGTGAGCCATATCTTTATTATAATCGCTAAAATGCTTTTCTTCTAAACATTTTGGGTGTTATTTTTCGAGTAAATGGTTTTTGAAATTCTTTTTTAGGTTTTACTTTCTTAGCTATTTTGTCTGACCTCTCAACTCCTTCCGGTTTTTCTTTTGAGATTTCTGGTTTCTCTTCTCTAATAGAAGAAGGTTTAGATTCTTTTGCCTTCTTAGTTTTTTTTGTTCTCTTCTCCTTTGTTTCTTCTTTTTCTTTTAAAACTAAAGTAATATGGGAAGTCTTTTTTTGAATCTCAAAAGCTTGCCCTCTTGAACGAGGCCTCCATCTTTTTAACTTAGGCCCCTCATCGACAGTGATTTTTGAAATAAATAAATTTGATTCTTCTATGTTTAAATTATTTTTAGCGTTAGCCAAGGCTGACTTCAAAAGTTTCGATACTGGTAAAGCTGCCCTTTTCTTACAAAAATTCAACAAAGCCTGCGCTTCTATAGCTCCTTTTCCTCTAATCAAATCGGCTATCAAACGAACTTTTCGAGGCGCTATTCTTAAATGTCTTAATTTAACTTTAACTTCCATACTCTAAATTTTTACTTAGATTGTTCTGTTTTTCTTTTTTCCTGAGCAGCGGCTTTTGATTCTAATTCTCTCTGCATTTTTCCTCCGTGCCGGAAAAACTTAGTAGTAGGAGCGAACTCTCCTAATTTATGCCCCACCATCTCTTCTGTTACCTTTACTGGGATATGTTCTTTGCCATTATGCACCCCAAATGTAAAACCTACCATTTCTGGAGTAATGGTTGAATCACGCGACCAAGTTTTAATTACCATCTTATCCTTCTCTGCCCTAAACTTCTCCATCTTTTTAAGAAGTTTTGGATCTACAAATGGACCTTTTTTAATTGATCGAGGCATATATTTTTATTTCTTTTTCTTTCTTCGAGATATTATTAATTTATCCGACGGTTTTTTCTTTTTTCTTGTCTTTACTCCTTTTGCTGGTTTTCCCCACGGAGTCTTTGGATATTTTAATCCAATTGGAGATCTTCCTTCTCCTCCTCCATGAGGATGATCAGACGCTCCCATTGCTGACCCTCTAACAGTAGGTCTCCTGCCTCTATGTCTTGAGCGTCCTGCTTTTCCTATTTTCACAAATCTATGTTCCGGACAAGAAACTTCTCCAATTGAAGCAAAACACTCTGCGGGAACTTTTCTGATTTCGGTAGAGGGCATTTTAAGATGACAAAACTTACCTTCGTGAGCTAATACAACAGCACCAGAACCTGCGCTTCTTACAAGCCTTCCTCCTTGACCCGGCATAAGTTCAATATTATGCACCACTGTTCCTACAGGTATATTTTTTAACTTCATTCTATTTCCAATAGAAACAGGAGCTTTTTCCGAAAACAAGATTTCATCTCCTACTCTTAAGTTATGAGGGGCAATAATGTATTTTTTTTCTCCATCAGAATATTGAAGTAAGGCAAGGAAAGCAGTTCTGTTAGGATCGTATTCCAAAGCAATAACCTTTGCTGGCACATCTAATCTTTTTTGACCGAATTCTACTATTCTATAAAGTTTCTTTGAACCTCCTCCACGATGCCTTACTGTAATTCTTCCAGCGTTATTCCGTCCTCCTGTTTTCTTTAAAGGCTTAGTAAGTTTTTTTTCCGGCTTTTTCTTAGTCAGAACGGAAAAATCTTTCGTTGTCATATGTCTCCTTGTGGGAGTTGTTGGTTTATATTTTTTCATATTATCTTGGCAAGATTTCTATCTTCTGGCCTTCTTTTATTTTAACAATCGCTTTTTTATATCCTTTCTTAAAACCTTGCGTCCTCCCCAATCTTCTTCTCTTTCGAGGCACAACAACTGTTCTCACGTCTAAAACATCAACACCATATAGGCTTTCTATTGATTTTTTAATCTCTGTTTTGTTGGCGTAAGGATATACCTCAAAAACATATTCATTTTTCTCACTAAGTTTTGTAGCTTTTTCGGTAATGTGAGGCCGTTTCATTATTCTATAGGAAAGGATGTATTTATTCCCTCCTGTACCTCGTTTTTCTCTTACCTTCTTTTCTTTTGGCTTTTCTATCTTTTCTTTCTTCTCTTCTTTTTTTTGAACAGCTGATTTTTTAGCCACCTTCTCCAGCTTTTCTTTTTTTGAAGGCTTTTTTGGAGTCTTTTCTTTCTTCTTTTTTAGGATATCTAAAATTGCCATATTGAACAATTTTATTTTTTCTTATTTTCTTTTTTAAGAAAAGTTTCTTTAACCACTTTTATTGAATCCTTGGGCATTATCAAATACTTGAAAGAGAGCAGGTCTAAGACATTCAGGTTGCGTGCTTCTATTGTTTCTATCTTAGGGATATTTCTGGCAGACAGAACCACATTCTTGTCAACCTTTGGCAAAGCAACCAAACAGCTTTGATTCTTTGACGGAAGTTTATTCAAAATATTAGTTATTAGCTTAGTTTTAATTTTTTCCAACTTCAAATCTTCAATCACTATTAATAAACCTTCCTTTGCTTTAGCGGACAGAACCATAAATAATGCTTTTCTTTTCATTTTCTTGGGAATTTTCTTCTCAAATCTTTTCTCTTTCCTTGGCCCAAAAGCCACACCTCCTCCTATCCAAATAGGAGAACGAATAGAACCATGCCTTGCTCGTCCTGTTCCTTTTTGACGCCACGGTTTTCTTCCCCCTCCTGAAACTTCTCCTCTGTCTTTTGTGTGAGCAATTGGTTTTCTGCGATTAGCCATTTGAGAAACAGCCACCTGATGAACCAAATCAGAGTTAAGCGCAACTCCAAAAATCTCTTTTGGAAGAGAAATCTCTCCTGTTTTCTTTCCCTCTTGATTGTACACCTTGACATTCATAAAATTTTATGTTAAAATTATAACGTAACTCAATGAGGTGATGAAATGAATAAATGGTGGTGGCTATTTGCTGGAGTAGAACTTCTATTAACAGTATCAGGGATAAGCGCGGCTCTAGCAGTGTATTACTATATAACCGGAGAATCAGCGACAAAAATGGTAATATGTACATTTGCAGCAGTCTTCCTATTCACTATATATACCATAGCAGATATGCTACTTACACATCCGAGATGCTAGTTACGCATCCGAGAAAATAATCCTTTCTCTCTTTGTTCTTTCGGCACCGGAGGCAAAAGCCAAAGGTGCATTTTTTATCCTTGAATTTCCAATAACGTGCCTTTTCTTCCAGGTATGGCGCCTTTAATCACTAAAATATTATTTGCTTTATCTATTTTTACTATTTCTAAATTTTTTATTGTCACTCTCCTAAATCCCATGCGCCCGGGCATTTTTCTTCCTTTAATAACTCTTTGAGGGAAGGAAGATCCCACCGAACCCAGAGTGCGAGCCTCATGTTTTACTCCATGAGAAGCTCCTCTGCCAGAAAAACCCCATCGCTTCACTGCTCCTTGAAAACCTTTTCCTTTGGAAAAGCCCGAAATCTTTACTTTTTCGCCTTCCTTAAAAATAGAGACATCTATTTGGTCTCCAACTTTTAAATCTTGGGTTCCTTTGAATTCTCTAAGATACTTAAATTCTTTTCCTTTCATCGTCTTTTTTACCTTTTTTTGTTTTTTAATCTTCTCAAATCCTATCTGCACCGCTCCATATCCGTCTTTTTCTTTTGTTTTTACCTGTACCACTTGACAAGGTCCTGCCTCAACTAAAGTTACCGGAACTACTTCTCCGTTCTCCTTAAAGATTTGAGACATTTCTAATTTTTTTCCAAGAATGAATTTAGACATAAATCTCTTCAATGAAAAACTGGGCTTCTAGCCCAGCTTCTCAAACTAGGCTCGGAATCTAAAAATCAACTTTCTTTTAAACAAATTATCATAATTATTTTTAAGAGAGATAAACTAAGTTTTAATCTCTATATCCACTCCTGCCGGTAAAGTAAGATCTCTGAGAGTATCAATAATTTTTGAATTCGGATTTGGGATTTCAATCAATCTTTTATGAACCCTCATCTCAAACTGCTCTCTCGAATCCTTATGTACAAAAGTAGAACGATTAACCGTATATTTATGAATTTCGGTAGGTAAAGGAATTGGACCTATCACTTTTGCACCACACCGCAAAATACTCTCCACGATCTGTCGAGCGCTATTGTCAATAATTTTATGATCATAAGCCCTAAGTTTCACTCTAAGCTTAGGTTTTTCTTGATCTTGTTCTTTTTTCTTAGAAGATTCTTTCTTTTTCGGAGCCATCTCAGGATTTACAACATTACGAATATTATTTTTAAACTTTTGTTATTTTATTATTTTGGTAACTACTCCAGCACCAACTGTCTTTCCTCCTTCTCTGATAGCAAACCTTTGTTTTTCTTCAAGAGCTACAGGTGCAATCAACTTGACTTTAACAGTTACCGTATCTCCCGGCATTACCATTTCTGTTCCTTCGGGCAAGGTTACTTCTCCTGTTACATCTGTTGTTCTGATATAGAACTGAGGCTTGTAGCCGGAAAAGAACGGAGTATGTCTTCCTCCTTCTTCTTTAGTTAAAACATAAACTTCCCCTTCAAATTCGGTGTGGGGAGTAATTGAACCAGGTTTTGCTAAAACCTGACCTCTTTCAATGTCTTCTTTTTTTATTCCTCGAAGCAAAATTCCAACATTGTCTCCTGCTCTTCCTTCGTCTAATGTCTTGTTAAACATTTCCACGCTCACCACAACGGTTTTCTGGGTGGGG